>DYKK01000176.1 GCA_020722625.1 Anaeromyxobacter dehalogenans | reverse complement strand
GTCCGAACCCGTTCAGAGGCCCTGGGCCGCGGGCGCCTCCACGGACGAGGGGTCCACCGAGGTGGGCGGGGTCGTGGGGCCCACGACCGCGGGCGGCCCCGGCGCCTGGCCGGCCTGGCGGCGGGCCTCGTCGAGCATCCCGCGCACGTGGTCCATCTCGGGGGTCGTGGTCCGCGCGCGCTCCTCCCCGGACGCAGCGGGGGCCATGGGGGCCTCGCTCGCGCGGAGCCCGGGTCGCGGCATCTCGATCCCGGCGGTGCGCCCCGCCTGCAACAGCAGCGTGTTGTACAGCGAGCGCAGTTCCTCGGAACCGTCCGTCTCGACGCGGCGGCGCAGTTCCTCGAACCGGGCCGCCTGGGCCGCGGGGGCCGTGGCGTAGTTCTGCGCGCCGCGTTGCAGTTCCTCGACCAGGACGTGGATCCGGGCCAGGTTGTCGGCGCGTTCCGCCGGGGAGGCAACGGGGCGGGGCTGAGCCGGGGCGACCTCGGGCGTCGCGGGGCCGGCCGGGCCCGGCGGCGCGGTCTGGACGGCCTCGGGGCCGGTCGGGGGCGGGGGTCCCGCGGTCGGGGTCGCGACCACGGCCGGTTCGGGGGGGGCCGCCTCGGCGGGCGTCCCGGATTCCGCCGGGGTACCGTACAGCCTCGCGGCCTCGGCCAGTTTGGGCTCCACGGTCTTCCGGCACTCGGCCAGGCCTGCCGTGGACGGGACCGCGAGCGCGGCCGCCGACACCTCCCCGCAGGGTCCCGGAGGGATGCCGAGGGCGTTGCACCGCGCGGTCGCGTAAGCCTGGCACGTGGCGTGGCCGGATTCCGGCGAGTAGGGCAGGCGGGCGCCCGGGGTCCGGTCGTCTGTGGTCGGGGCCGGGGCCTTGGGCACCACCGGGGGCGAGAAGGAGCGCAAGGAGTCGAAACTCTCCCGGTCCTGGGCGCGGCGCACGTGGTCAACCCAGAAGGGAAACGCGAGCGCCAGGGCCACGAAGACCCCCGCCGCGACCAGGGACGCCTTGTAGTAGCGAGCTCGACTCGGATCGCGCGGGGCGAAGCGGGGCCGGCGCGGCGGGGGGGCGCGGTCGCCGGGGCCGCGGGTCCGCTCTCCGGGGCGCGAGGGGCGGCCCATGTCGGGCCGTCCCGTGGGTCTCTGGACCGTGGGTCGTGGACCCGGGGGTCGCGTGGGGTCGGGCATCTCTCCCTCCGGCGCGAGCGCGAATCGTCTCGATGATAGCATTCCCTCGCGAGGACGGGCCACCGGGCGTCCATCGTTCCGGCGACGGCGGGAGCGGACCGTTCGTGCTATCATCCGACCCCGTGAGCGACCCCGCCTGCGACATCTCGGTCGTGCTCCCCGTGTTCAACGAGGTCGAGAATCTGCGCGACCTGCACGGCGAGGTCGTGGCGGTCCTGACCGAGATGGGCCGGCCGTTCGAGGTCATCTACTGCGACGACGGGAGTACGGACGGGTCGCTCGACATCCTGAAGGACCTGGCGGGCCGGGACGGGCGGGTCCGGGTGATCTCGTTCGCGCGCAACTACGGCCAGACCGCGGCGCTGGACGCGGGGTTCCGCGCGGCGCGCGGCCGGATCGTGGTCCCCCTGGACGCGGACCGCCAGAACGACCCGGCGGACATCCCGCGCCTGGTCCGGCGGCTCGAGGAAGGGTACGATGTGGTGTCCGGGTGGCGTCACGAGCGGCAGGACGCCTTCTGGACCAAGACCCTGCCGTCGCGCGTGGCGAACCGCATCGTGTCGCTCGTGACCGGCGTGCACCTCCACGACTACGGATGCACGTTGAAGGCGTATCGGAAATCGATCCTCAAGGACATCCGCCTGTACGGGGAGATGCACCGCCTGATCCCGGCCTACGTGCAATGGGCGGGAGGGAAGGTCGCCGAGATTCCGGTCCGTCACCGCCCGCGCACCGCCGGACACTCGAAGTACAACCTGGGCAAGTCCGTCCGGCTGGTCCTGGACCTCCTGACGGTGCGGTTCTTGCTCGGGTACTCGACCAAGCCCCTGTACTTCATCGGCCGCTACGGGCTGATCGCGTGCGCGCTCGGCACGGTCAGCATGACGTGGACCGTGCTCAAAAAGATGATCTGGAGGGAGCCCCTGTACACCGACCCGTTCTTCCTGGCCGCGATCTTCCTGTTCCTGGCGGGGTTCCAGTTCCTGTTCTTCGGCCTGCTCGCCGAGATGAACATGCGGATCTACTTCGAGACGCGCGGCAGGCCGCCGTACCAGGTCAAGGTCACCATCAACCTTCCAGAGGGACCCTCGGTCATCGAGTCTTCCGGGGACGGACCTTCGTAGGGGTGGGCGTGGGCGATTCTCCGGTCTGTCCGCGTCATGAGGCGTGATCATGTGCGGGATCGCGGGCTTCGTACGACCGGGGACCCCCGATCCGGTGGACCGCGAGGTCCTGCGCCGCATGACCCGGACCCTGGCCCATCGCGGCCCGGACGACGAGGGGTTCTTCGAAGGGGAGGGGGCCTTCCTGGGACATCGCCGTCTGTCCGTGATTGACCTCGAGGGCGGCCGTCAGCCCCTGGCGTCCGAGGACGGTCGCGTGGTGGTGGTTTTCAACGGAGAAATTTACAACCACCAGGACCTGCGGCGGGACCTTCAGGCCCGGGGCCACGCCTTCCGCACGCGGGCCGATACCGAGGTCCTCGTCCACCTGTGGGAGGACGAGGCCGAAGGCCTGCTCCCGCGCCTGAACGGGATGTTCGCGTTCGCCCTGTGGGACCGGCGGGACCGGACGCTCCTGCTGGCCCGGGACCGCATGGGCAAGAAGCCCCTGTACTGGGGGGAGTTTTCGGGAGAGTTCGTGTTCGCGTCCGAGTTGCGGGCCTTGCTGCAACACCCCCTGGTCCCGCGGGAGGTGGACGCGGACGCCCTGTCCAGTTTCCTGACGCTCGACTACGTCCCCACGCCGCGATGCATCCTGCGCGGGCTGCGCAAGGTCCCGGGAGGCGGGTACGTCCTGGTCCGCGACGGCGAGGTC
Organism: Anaeromyxobacter dehalogenans; assembly: GCA_020722625.1. Lineage (GTDB taxonomy): Bacteria > Myxococcota_A > UBA9042 > DTJE01 > DTJE01 > DYKK01. The sequence continues at coordinate 4,106 of DYKK01000176.1, read as the reverse complement.
CGCGAAGGGACCTACGCGGACATCCCGGTCCCGCCCGAGTGCGTGGACGTCGGCCCCGACGAGGCGGCGCGGCGGGTCTTCGACGCCCTGGTCGCGGCCACCGGGCGGCGGCTCGAAAGCGACGTCCCGCTCGGGGTCTTTTTGTCCGGGGGGCTCGATTCGACCGCCGTGGTTGCCGCGATGGCCGAGCATGTCCCCGCGGCCGACATCCGGACCTTCACCATCGGCTTCGACGACCCGACCTACGACGAGTCCGGACCGGCCCGGGCCGTGGCCGATCGGTTCGGCACCGATCACCACGAGCGGACCCTGACCGGGCGCGATGCGGTCGCGCTCGTCAGGGATTGCGCCGGCATCGCGGACGAGCCCCTCGGCGACTACTCGCTGATCCCCACCCACCTGCTGGCGCGCTTCGCCCGGGAGCACGTGACCGTGGCCCTGTCCGGAGACGGCGGGGACGAGTTGTTCTACGGCTATCCCACCTTCGCCGCGCACCGGTGGGCGGACCGGGTCGCCCGCGTGCTGCCCCGGGTCGCTCGCGAGCGTTGGCTTCCCGGCCTGGTGGACCGGCTGCCCCCGTCCGACGCGGACTGGAGCCTGGAGTACCGCCTGAAGCGCCTGGTGCGGGGGCTGCGCCACGGGCCGTTCGCGCGCCACTTCGCGTGGATCGGCGGGCTGGACCCGGCGCTCGCGCGGTCGGTCCTGCACCCGGACCTTCGCGCGCGTCTCACCCAGGACCCCGCATACCCCGACGTGGAGGCCGTGGTCGGCAGGGTGCCCGGGCGGCCGGACGACCTGAGGACCCTCGCGGTCCTGTATGCCCGCCTCTACTTGCAGGACGGGGTCCTGGTGAAGGTGGACCGCGCCTCGATGGCCGTGGGGCTCGAGGTTCGCTCCCCGTTCCTGGACCCGGACATGGTGGCGCTCGCCTTGTCGCTGCCGCCGGGCCTTTCCTTGAAGCGATTTTCGACCAAGGTCCTGCTGCGACGCGCCCTGAAGGGCCGCGTGCCCGACCCGGTGGTGCGCCGCCCCAAGAAGGGGTTCGGGATGCCCCTGGCCCGCTGGCTTCGCACGGACCTGAAGCCGTTGCTTCTGGAAACGCTGTCTCCCCGCCGCCTGGCCCGCGAGGGCACCTTCGATCCCGAGGCGGTCCGGGCCCTGGTCGAGGCCCACCTGTCGGGTCGGGCCAACCTGCGCAAGGAACTGTTCAACCTGATGGTCTTCGAGATGTGGTTGTCGAGATATCTCCTGTAATCACAGACGCGACATGGAAGTTTTGAACAACACTACCCTCCCTGATTCCGCGGACGTCGTCGTGGTGGGCGGCGGGTTCGCCGGGGCCGCGACCGCGTGCTTCCTCGTCCTGCGCGGGGTCCGGGACCTTGTCCTGGTCGAGGCCGAGGACCACTTCGGCGTCCACGCGAGCGGCCTGAACGCGGCCATGGCCCGCCAGGTGACGTCCGACGTCGTGACCAACGAGGTCCTGCGGGCGTCGGTCGCGGGGATCACCAGGACCGACGGGTTGTGGGCGGAGCCGGTCGAGGTGCGGCCGCTGGGATCCCTGCTGCTGGTCGGTCCGGGGGAGTCCCCGCTGCTCCAGGCCGCGGGCGAGGCCGCGCGAGCGGGCCTCGACTGCCGCATCGTGGACCGGGCGGACGCGGTGGCCCGGGTCGCCGTGCTCCGCGAGACGGAATTCGACCGCGCCGTGTTCACGGCGAGCGACGGGGTCGTGGACATCCACGCGCTCTTGTGGAGGTACCTCGGGGCCGCCAGGGCCGGGGGGGTCCGGCCGGCCCCGGGGGTCCGCGTCGAGTCCGTGGAGGTCGAGGCGGGTCGCGTGCGCGCGGTCCGCACGACCCGGGGCCGCGTCGCGTGCCGCGTGCTGGTGAACGCGGCGGGCGCGTGGGCGAACCGGGTCGCCGCGACGGCGGGGCTGCCTCCCCTCGCCATGGCGCCGTTCCGCCGCCACCTGATGACCACGCCGCCCCTGCCGTTCGTCCAGGCGGACTGGCCGTTCGTGTGGGACACCGTGCACGAGTACTACTTCCGCCCCGAGGTCGGCGGGCTCCTCCTGTCTCCGGGCGACCAGGACCCCGCGGAGGCGGGTCCCGTCCTTCGCGACCCCCGGGCGCTCGAGACCCTGGCCGAGAAACTGGCCCGCCACTGCCCGAGGCTCGCGGGGGTCCCGGTGTCGCGCTGGTGGGCGGGCCTGCGCACGATCACGAGGGACGGACGCTTCGCCGTGGGGTGGGACACCCGGCTGGGCGGCTTCTTCTGGGTGGCGGGGCTCGGGGGCCACGGGATGACCGCGTCCTGCGCCGTGGGCGGGTTCGCGGCGGACCTCGTGGCGGGCCGGCCCGTGGACGACCGATGGCGGACCGCGATGGACCCGATGCGGCTCGCGTGAGCCCGGGTCCGCGCCCGCGATCAACCGTGCTTGCGGAAGTAGTCCTTCGAGCCGACCGGGTCGGGCTTCATGGTCTCCCGTCCCGGCTCCCAGTCCGCGGGGCACACCTCGCCGTGCGCCTTCGAGAACTGGAGTGCCTGGAGGACGCGCAGGACCTCGCGTGTGTTGCGCCCGATGTTCAGGTCGTGCACCGTCTGATAGGCGACCGTGCCCTCGGGGTCGACGATGAACAGGCCGCGCAGGGCCATGCCGCCCTCGAGCAGGACCCCGTAGTCCGCTGCGATCTTCTTCGTGAAGTCCGCGACCAGCGGGTAGCGCAGTTTGCCCAGACCGCCCTCGGCGCGCGGCGTGTTCACCCACGCGAGGTGCGAGAACTTCGAGTCCGTCGAGACCCCGATCACCTCGGCGTTCAATTTCTTGAACTCCTCCAGGTGGTCCTCGAAGGCCGTGATCTCGGTGGGGCAGACGAACGTGAAGTCCAGAGGGTAGAAGTAGAGCACCACCCACTTCCCCCGGTACTTCGACAGCGTCACCGTCGTGAAGTCCGTGCCCAGCACCGCGTCCGCCGTGAAGTCCGGCGCCGGCTTCTGAACGAGCGTGTTGTTCATGTCCTCATGCTCCTGTTGAAAGGCATCCCCCGCAGATTGCCGACCCAATATCGGACAATCTTCATCCACTTATAGCAGTACGGGACACGCTTGTCAAGCCCCACCAGAAACCCCGATCCCCGCCGCGCGAAAAACTTCGCTTGACACGTCCGCCGAGACCGCTACAATCCCCCTTGCCTTGAGCGGCTGCGGGGTGGAGCAGTCCGGAAGCTCGTCGGGCTCATAACCCGAAGGTCGCTGGTTCAAATCCAGCCCCCGCTACCACTGGTCGCAGCAGATTCCTCGCTACTTCCTGTCGTGGGACCGTCCGTCCACGTCGCATTGCACGACACGTCCGGCATGTATCCTGAGGTGGACCCCATTTTTCGGACAGTGTGGTCAGCGAGACTTCTGCTCTTGAAGCCCAGACGGGCGAAGGGGTAGAAGATGGAAGGGGTCCGAAGGAAGCACACGGCGGAGTTCAAGGCGAAGGTGGCCCTCGCGGCGTTGCGGGAGGACGCGACGGTCGGTGAGCCGGCGAGCCCGTTCGCGGTTCATTTGAGCCAGGTCCACGCATGGAAGCGGCAGATGGTGGGGGAGCGGCGGATTGGTTCGAAGGGGCCCGAAGGAACCGGGAGAAGAGCCAGGATGCCTTGTTGGCGGGCCTGGACGAGGAGATCGGTCGGCTCAAGGTGGAACGCGATTTCTTGTCCCGCAGGTCCGGACGCCGAGCCGTCTGAAGCGGCTGGGCCTGGTCGAGCGCGGCCACCCGAGACTGGGCGTGGTGCAGCAGTGCAAGAGGTCTCGCCTGGATCGACCCTGTCGCTGTCCGAACGATGGGGTCCGCCTCAATCTACCGATGGGTAGAAACCTACTTGCAAGTCGAACGGGTGGGTACGTCGAACGAGGGCCGCCCCGCCCGGCCTACTCCCATGTCCTCTCGCGAAGGAACGCGGCCAGGTACAGCGGGATCGACACCAGCCGGTGCGGCAGTTCCCCGTGCTGCATCCGGACGACGTGCCGCTCGTCCGACAGGTTCCCGGAGTGAAGGCGCAGGCCGACCTGCCGGCGGGTCGTCCACAGGAAGCTGTGCAGCGACTTGAGCCTGCCGG
>DYKK01000175.1 GCA_020722625.1 Anaeromyxobacter dehalogenans | reverse complement strand
CGCGGGCGGTGCCCGCGGGTCCAGGTTCGCGATGAGTTTCTTCGTAGAAGTCCGGCATCCGGGGTCCGGGATCCGGGGTCCGGGGTCGCGGTGGACGTGGCCTCGCCGCCATGCCCCGGCCCCGCGACCGACGTTGTCCTGACACTGTCACTGTCACTGTCTCTGTCTCTGAACCTGCCCCCTGATCCTGTTCCTGAACGCGTCCAAGTACCCGAAGTTCCAGGTTCGCGTCGAGTTTCTTGGTAGATCGGGCTGGCGGATCGTGCGGGTCTGGTTGGCGATCGGGGTCGAAATCCTGTAAATAGACGGTCACGGCCCTGGCATGGAGGGAACCATGGTCGCGCCCCGTCGCCTCGTCCTGTCGCTGCTCGCGGTCCTCGCGCTCGTCGCGGCCGCGGCCCCGCCCGCCCTGGCGCGCAACCGGGCGTGGTCCGTGCGCCTGGGGGCCCAGTTCGACCTCAAGCCCGGCAAGGAGGTCGCCTTCGCCCTGGGCACCGAGAACCATTACAAGATCGCGGGGCCGGTGTGGTTCGGGTTCGGCAGCCGCCTCCAGGTGAACGGGGACTACTTCGGCTGGACCATCGAGCCGGGGCTCGTGGTCAAGGTGGCGCTCGACTCGGGGTTCGTGCCCACCTTCCGGGCCCTCTTCATGATGGGGAGCAAGCACATCTACGATGACTGGGAATATTTCAACTTCTACCTCGGGTCGTCCTTCGGCCCCGGGTTCCTGTACGATTTCGAGAGCGCGGCGGTCGGCTTCGACGTGACCTTCGACGTGGGCAAGTTCATCCGCTACCGGGACCCGGCCCCGGGCACACACGACCAGTCAAAGCCCGTCCTCTTCTCGATCCTCACCGCGGTCGTGCTGGAATTCTGAGACCTTCCGTCCAGGGCGCGAGGGCGCGGGCGAGGGACGGTCAGCCCTTCCGGAACGCCCGGTCGGGCTTCGTCACTTCGAGAGACGTGCGTCCCTTGAAGTGCTCGGCATCCCACGTCACGAACCGCGAGCCTGGCGGTGCGAACCGTTCCGCCGCCTCGATGACCATCGCGTCCCCGAAGGCGCAACGATTCGAAATCCTCGCCACCAGAGCGCCGATCTCCAGGCGCGGCAACGTTCCCGCGATGTCCACCGGAGGCAGGACCGCCACGCGGTATCGTGACGGGAACAACGCGATCAGGTCTGTCACCTGCCGGTCGTTCAGGTTGAACGACAGGATCCCGGCCAGTTCGAGCAGGTTGAACAGCGTCGTGGCCCCGGACCCCTCGGCCGCGAGCCGGTCGAGGAAGCGCCGATTGGTGCCGTAAAGCGGGTCGCGCCTGTACCTCAAGTCAATCACGAACACGTTCGTGTCCACCACGGTCATGGGCGTCCCCGTGCTTCGCGCATGGCTTCCTGCCACGTCCGGTGCCTGGGGCTGCCGTCCGCGAGGGCCGCCTCGATCCCCGCCCATGCGTCGGCATCCGTCTCGCGCAAATCGCCGGGATCGTCGTCTCTCGCCGGGCGGATCACCGCGATCCTCCGGCCCCGGTTCGTGACCGCGACCGTGGCCCCGGCGCGCACCATGCGCAGGACCCGCCCGGTCTCGTTCTTCAGTTGCTTCGATGTGACCGTTTCCACCGTCGTCTCCGCCAAGGGGCTCCCTTGAAGACAGGATAGCCACTTTGGGCCGGACACGCAACCGAAGGGTCGTCGCCAGGTCCCTGTCCGAGGCAACGCCGGCCGTCGCCGGGACGAACGACCCGCAGCGGATTGACGGGCGCGGGGCGACCGTTCCAGATTCGCGACGGCTGGTGCGGCGAGGGGACAAGGATGCAGGTCGGAGACCGGGTCCTCGAATACGAACTGGACCGGGAACTGGGGGCCGGGGGGTTCGGGCAGGTGTTCCACGCGGTGCATCCGGTGCTGGGTCAGGAGGCCGCGTGGGCCGCGACCCCGGACGCCGGAACCCGGATCCCGGACCCCGGGAACAGGTTCAGTGGACAGGTTCAGGATCAGGGACAGTGTCAGTGTCCGTGTCAGGCCCACGTTGGACGCGGGGGACGGGGCGTTGCGGCGCATCTTTCTTGCGAGACCGCCACGCGGCGACGTCTTGGTCCCCCTGGGGCCGGGCCTTCACGCCCGCCCGGGCGTCGTCCCGGGCGTGCGCCGGGACAGGGACCGAACCCCCCCCGCCCCGGTCCCGGACGCGCACGCAGTCGCGGCACAGGCCCCAGATGTCCAGGCGGTGGGAGTGCATCTCGAAGCCGTAGCGGTGGGTGACGCGCTCCTGGAGCGCCTCGATCGCCTCCTCGCCGAACTCGATGATCCGGCCGCACCCGGTGCAGATGAGGTGGTCGTGGTGTCCCTCGGGGACGAGGGCCTCGTAGCGGGCGAACCGCTCGCCGAACTCGCGGATCCCGACCAGCCCGGCGTCGCACAGGAGTCTCATCGTCCGATACACGGTGGCCGGGCCGATCCCGGGGTGACGCTTGCGGACCTCGGCCACCAGGTCCTCGACGCCGGGATGACCCCCCATGGCGAAGAAGACCTCGGCCACCTGCCGGCGTTGCCGGGTCATGCGCCCCCCGTGCTCGCGGATGAAGCGCTCGAGCCGGCCCTTCCATTCCACGGGCGGGTCCGCATCCGTCATGGCGTGCCCCCGGTCATCTCGAAGAATCCCCGGGTCCGCTGCTCGGCGCGCCGGGGCCTGCGGCGGTCCGGCCAGTCCACCTGCACGTGGGCCGACTCGACGACCTGGGCCCGCCGGACCTCGCCCGTGTCCGGGTCGAGGAGGAAGACCCCGCGGCCCACCCCGGTCCCGGTCACGCGGGGCGCCCCCTGGCCCGCGCCGGAGATCGCGATGTCGTAGTCCAGGCCCACGGCGGCCTCGCCCCCGGCGGTTTCCTCCGCCTCGGAACGGACCATCCCCAGGAAATGATAACGCCCGGTCCGGGTCTCGCGGGCCTTGCCTCCGCCCGGCAGGGGGCGGTCGTCGCCCTCGCGGAAGTCCCACCCGTCCCCGACCTGGACCGGGTGGTCGGGCAGGACCGGCCACAGCCTCCGCAGGGTCGCCGCGAGGTCGCGTGCCGGCCCGTCCAGGGCCTCGCCGGCCCCGCCCCGGCGGGGGACGCGTGCGGCCGTTTGCCGGCGCCCTGTTGCGTCCCGGACGATGCGGAGCGTCGTGTCCAGGCGGGAGTCCCGCAGGTCGGCCGCGAGCGCCTCCGCGGGAGGGTCCACCGTGACCTCGGCCTCCGGGACCGTCACGCGGACCGTCGTGGCCCGGTCCGTGCGGGCGACCACGCGGCGGACGAGCGTGAGGTCCTCCTCGACCGACAGGGGAATCGCCGGGACCCCGGGGCCCCGCTGGCGCACGTCCCAGGCCACGCGCACCGAGAGGGTCCGCTCGGACCCCTCCGGAAGCGAGGTCCGCGGGGACCAGAAGACGCCGGGAGGGGGCGCGGGGGCCAGGTCCCGGGCCAGGGGAGGGGCCTCCTCGACCACGGCCCAGGGGGCGTCGGGGGGCCGGGCGCACGAGACGAGGACCAGGAGGGCCGGGACCAGGCCCGCCGGCCGGCCGAAGACCCACGGGGGCACGGTGACTCCGGGAAATGGATGCATGAAACCTTCGCTACACAGACCGCCCACGCCCACGGAAAGATCGCGCGCCGGGAGTCCTGGATGTCCTACCACCGCGGCACGATGTCGGCCGGGATCGTGCGAAACCGGATCGCGACCGAGGCCGCGTCCGGGGTCCCGTCCAGGTCCGTGTCCAGGTCGTTCACGACCAGCTGGTCCAGCAGGTCCAGGACCTGCGCGAGGTCCATGGGGTAGAACAGGTCGGGCGGCAGTTGCGCGACCGTCTGGAGGAGGTCCGCCTTGTCCACGCCGCCGCCCAGGAACCCGTCGAGGGTCCGGATCGCGAGGGCCGGCGACATCGTGACCTCCGCCTCGAACCGCGCGGCCACGACGGCCAGTTCCAGGTGGCCGCCCCCGATCAGGCCCGCCTGGAGCGCGAAGGTGTACCCGGGGCCGCCCGCGGTGATACGCGAGTCCGTGACCACGGCGTTGTCGAAGGACACGATGGGGTGGCACGAGGCGTCCAGGGCCTCCCACAGGGGGTAGTAATCGCACTCCTCCTTCTGGAAGTCGCAGTCGGGGTTCGAGTCCGCGAGCGCGCTCGCCAGGAAGTGCATCGCGAACGGGGTCCCGTCCGCGACGAATCCCTCGAACTCGACCACGTACGTCAGGACCCCCTGCTGCACCGCGGCCTGGAGGCCCTCGTTCACGAACGGGGCGAGCAGGCCCAGTTCGTTGTCCACGCCCCCGGAGCAGTCCGTGGACGGGGCGCACGTCGCGGGGTCGCCGTCGAGATCCAGACCGTCGCCCGGATGGCCCGACGCCCCGATCTCCAGGACCACGGCCTTGTTCGCGTCCGGGTTGTCGTGATACTCGCAGAAGGGGCACGCCGCGGTCTTCTGGCCGGTGCAGACCCCGCCGAGGCACTGGTCGTCCTCGGTGCACGCGACCCCGTCGTCGCAGGGGCCGGTCCGGCGCGCGTGGATGCACCCGACCTCGGGCCGGCACGAGTCCTCGGTGCACTCGTTGTCGTCGTCGCAGTCCGGGATCCCTCGGCCCGCGACGCACACGCCTTCCGCGCAGAAATCTCCGAGCGTGCAGGCGTCCTCGTCGTTGCAGGTCCCCTCGACCGGCGTCCAGGTGCACCCCGTGCCCGGGTCGCACCCCTCCTGCGTGCAGGGATTGTGGTCGTCGCACGCCTGGGCCGCGTCCTCCACGTGGACGCACCCCTGGCCCGCGTCGCACCCGTCCACGGTGCAGGGATTGCCGTCGTCACAATCGAGGACCCCGGACCCGGGCAGGCATTGCCCGCCCGAGCAGGTGTCTCCGGTCGTGCAGGGGTCGCCGTCCTCGCACGGTCCGCCGGCAGGCGCATGGACACACCCCGTGCCCGGGTCGCAGGTGTCGGCGGTGCAGGGGTCCTGGTCGTCGCAGGCCGGCGCGGACCAGTCGGTCTGCGAGGACGACGGGTCGCACACGTGACAGGGGTCCTCGGGCTGGACCTCGCCGTCGGTCCAGCAGGCGTCCTCCAGGTAGCAGAAACCCGCCTGGACTTCCGAGACGACACATCCCCCGGCCCCGTCGCACGCCAGCGTGACGCACGGCATGCCCTCGGCGGAACAGGAGTAGGGGATCCCCCGGCACTCCCCGCCCTGGACCGCGTCGTCGCGCGTGCAGGGGTCGCCGTCGTCGCACGGGGTCCCGTCCGGGGTCCCGATGTCCCCGCCGCCGTCGTCCCCGGACCCCGGGTCACCCGGGGTGTCCGGCACGCCCGGGTCGGTCGGGCCGGGTTCGCCCCCGCCGCCCCCGCAAGCCGCGAGCGCCACGGCGAGAACCGTTGCCGCCGCGAACGGGAGGTCGCGGCCCTGGGTCCATGAGGATCCGCGACCTGCCTGGAGCCCGAGGAACGTCCTCATGTCTTCCTCCTCCGATGAATAAACAATATCAGAGTTACAAACATCACGGGGACGACAACACCCGGAAGCGCGTCCCGACCGTTCGGTGCGGCCCGGCATCCCCCCGCGCGTCCCGGCGTGGCCGGGACCTCGGGCGACGGGGGCGGGACCACGCACCGGCCGTAGGACAACGTCGTCCCCTCCGGGCAGACCCGGCCGGCGCCCTGGGACGTGCCCGGACCCTCGGGCGGGGCCGGGGGGATCCCCCCGTCGGACTCGGGGACCTGGACCACGTGCGCATCGGGCAGGGATTCCGGGATCAGGGGGGCGTCTTCGCCGGGCTGGATGCACCGGAAATGGACCGAGCACTCCTTGGGTGGAGGGCAGACCCCGCACGACCCCCCGCACAGGTCCGGGCCGCACTCCTTGTTCACGCAGTCCGGCACGCACGGAGGGCCCACGCACTTCTGGGCGGCGTTGCACGCGAGGTTCCCGCCGCAGTGGCCGCACGACCCGCCGCACCCGTCCGGCCCGCAGTCCTTGCCCGCGCAGTCGGGGACGCACGTCCCCGGCGCGCACACGCCGTCCGGCCCGCAGACCTGGCCTGCCGGGCAGGAACCGCACGTCCCTCCGCAGCCGTCGGGGCCGCACTGCTTCCCCGCGCAGCCGGGCGTGCACGCCGGGGCCCCGCACGTGTAGGGATGGCCCGCCGGCCCCTCCACCGCCGCGAGGGTGCACGAGTAGGCCTGGACCACCGGATCCCAGCCGCAATACTGGTACCCGTCGCCGTTCGCCGCGCAGTTGATGAGGTTGAGCGACCCGTTCTTGCAGAACTTGAGCAGGGTCTTCCCCTCGCAACAGCCCTCGGGCGTGACGTCCCCGCACGGGATGTCGCAGAAGTACGGGAACGTCCCCGAGGGGTCCTGGGTCTGGTCGGAGGTGCAATCGTAGAGGCCCGCCCCGGTGGAGGGGTCGGTGACCCATCCGCACACGAACGTGTCGTAGGTGAATGGGTTGCAGATCAGGCTGCACAGGGTGCCGCCCTCGCACCATTGCAGCGTCGTGATCGTGCCGAGTTGCGTTTCCTTGTAGGTACAGCAGCCTTCCCACCCGATGCCGAAGCACCCCTTGTACAGGGGGGTCCCCCCGAAGGAACACTGGGCGTCGAGGCGCGCGGGGGCGAGGAGGGCCAGGACCAGGGCCGTCGGCCCGAGCCAGACGGGAAAAGTACGACCTGGGCCCCGATTCGTCTTCATGGACACTGACCCTGACCCTGTCCACTGAGTCTGTCCCCGGGTTCCGGGGTCCGGGGTCCGGGATCCGGGGGCGCGGTGGACGTGGCCCCATCGTCACGCGTCGCCCATCGCGTCCAACGTTGTCCTGGCACTGACCCTGACCCTGACACTGTTCCTGACCCTGTCCACTGACCCTGTCCTCCCCGGTCAGCCATCACGGTCCCGGCTTCCAGGCCGCGCCTCCTTGTGCTTCCAGCTTCAGCGTAGATGGGGTTGGTCGTTTCGCGGCGTGCCGCGAATTGGAATTCGCGGCCCCAGCATCGTTGGGGTTGGTCGTTTCGCGACGTGCCGCGAACTGGAATTCGCGGCCCCAGCATCGTTGGGGTTGGTCGTTTCGCGGCGTGCCGCGAATTGGAATTCGCGGCCCCAGCATCG
>DYKK01000174.1 GCA_020722625.1 Anaeromyxobacter dehalogenans | reverse complement strand
GGCCCTGGACCCCCGGCGCCCCGCCCGGCCCCGGGCGCGAGGCCCGAACACGGAGTCCGTCTCCGGTTCGCGAGGCGCCCGCGGAACCCCCGGCGCCCCTCCCGCCGCTTCCCGGAGACCTCGGAGCCCTCGCGCAAGTGGTGGCCGAGTGCCGCCGCTGCCCGCTCCACGCCACGCGGACGCGCACGGTGTTCGGCGAGGGCCGGGTGGGATGCGACGTCATGTTCGTGGGCGAGGGGCCCGGGGCGGAGGAGGACGCGACGGGAAGGCCGTTCGTGGGGGCGGCCGGCCGCCTCCTGGACCGCATGATCGCGGCCATGGGACTGGTCCGCGAGGACTGCTACATCGCGAACGTCGTGAAGTGCCGTCCCCCGCACAACGCGACCCCGTCTCCGGCCGAGGCCGGGGCCTGCCGCCCGTACCTGGAACGCCAGATCGAACTGGTACGGCCCCGGGTCCTGGTGGCCCTCGGACGCAGCGCGGCCGTCGTCCTGACCGGCCGCCAGGAGGCGGTCGCCCGCCTGCGCGGGACCTGGTTTCGCTGCCAGGGTTCCAGAGAGAACCCCTCCGGAGGGCGGGTTTCGGATGACATTCCCGTGCTGGTCACGTATCATCCGGCCGCCTTGCTGCGGAACCCGGACTACAAGCCGCACGCGTGGCGTGACTTGCAGCTGGTGATGGCGAGGATCGGGAAGGTCGCCCCCTCGAAGGGCGACCGAGGAACAGCGCACGAGAGGTGATTGCGATGAAGGACGCCGGAATTCGATACGGGACACACCGGGTGAAGGACCCACCGGGGTGCTTGCCCCAGGCCGCGAGGGTCCTGGACAACTCGCTGCCGATCCATCCGACCGAGATCCTGATTGACGTGGAGATGCTCAACGTGGACGCCGCGTCGTTCACGCAGATGAAGGTCGCGGCCGGTCACGACCCGGACGGGGTCGCGGCCCTCATCCTGAAGACCGTGGCGGAGCGCGGCAAGCAGCACAACCCCGTCACCGGGTCGGGCGGGATGCTGACCGGACGCATCCGCGAGATCGGCTCGGAGTACCGGGGGGGCGTGGACGCGAAGCCGGGGGACCGGGTCGCGACGCTCGTGTCCCTCTCCCTGACTCCCCTCCACATCGAGTCGATCCGGAAGGTGTACCTGGACCGGGACCAGGTCGCGGTCGAGGGATACGCCATCCTGTTCGAGAGCGGGGTCGCGGTCCGGATGCCGGACGACTTCTCGCGGGACGCGGCCCTGGCGGTCCTGGACGTGGCCGGGGCTCCGGCCCAGACTTTTCGGCTCGTGCGGCCGGGCATGGACGTGGGCGTCATCGGGACGGGGAAGTCCGGGCTCCTGTGCGCGGCCGCGGCCAGGAAGGTCCTGGGGACGACGGGTCGGGTCTTCGGGGTGGCCCGCCGGCAGGCGTCGCTGGACCAGATGGCCGAATTCGGTTGCCTGGACGTGCCGATCCTGGCGGACGCCACGAACCCCGTGGGCGTGTTCGAGGCGGTGCACAGGGCCACGGACGGGCGCCTCCTGGACGTGGTCCTCAACACGACCAACATCCCGGGGACCGAGATGGCCGCGGTCCTGGCCACGAAGGAGGGGGGCGTCTGCTACTACTTCAACATGGCCACCTCGTTCACGGCGGCGGCGCTCGGGGCCGAGGGCATCGGCAAGGACGTGACCCTCCTCATCGGGAACGGGTACGTCCCGGACCATGCGCGGACCGCGCTGGACCTCGTCCGTTCGGACCCGCGGCTGAAGGCGTACTTCGAATCGAGATACGGGACGCCATGAGTTACCCGTTCCGCACGGGATTCATCGAGGTCATCTGCGGGCCGATGTTCTCGGGCAAGAGCGAGGAACTGATCCGGCGCCTGCGGCGCGCCCGGATCGCCCGCCAGCGCGTGCAGGTCTTCAAGTCGTCCCTCGACGACCGGTACGACCTGGACCAGATCGTGTCGCACTCGGACCAGACGCTGCAAGCGGTCGTGGTCAAGACCGCGGCCGCCCTGGCCGAGCGCGTCGAGGACCGCACCGAGGTCGTGGGCATTGACGAGGTCCAGTTCTTCGACGCCGCGATCGTCGACACGTGCGAACGCCTGGCCAACCTGGGCAAGCGGGTGATCGTGGCGGGGCTGGACCTGGACTACCGCGGGGTCCCCTTCGAGCCGGTCCCGCAGTTGATGGCCGTGGCCGAGTACGTGACCAAGACGCTGGCCGTGTGCGCCCGGTGCGGGGCCCCGGCGAGCCGGAGCCAGCGGATCGTCCCCCGCGAGGAGCGCATCGTGGTCGGGGCGGGCGACGCCTACGAGGCCCGTTGCCGCCACTGCTTCGAACCGGAACTGACGTCCCAGCTGACGTTGAAATTGCAGGGGTGATTCCTTTCGAGTATCGTTGCGCCGCAGGGCGGCGACGCGATCGGTCCGCCGCGGGCATCCGGCGGGGCAGGTCCTGGACGGGGAGGTGAGTCCCATGAAGCGAGCGGTGGCGTTGGGGGTCCTGATCGCCTTCGGGACGGTGGGTTGTTACAGCACCTATCAGATCCCCCGATCCGAACTCGAGACCCTCCAGACGAGCGAGACGGGGACCGCGACGGTCCGGGACACGGACGGCCGGGAGGTCGCGGTCAAGGACGATACGCACCTGTACGTTCGTTCGAAGGGAGGCAAGCGCTATCCCCTGACCCCGTTCAACTTCCGGATGACCGAGTCCCAGATCGTGGCCTCGGACCGCGACTACATCCTCGACCTCGCGAGCCTGAAAGACGAGGCGGAGGTGGACCATGTCAGCACCTGGAAGACCGTGACCCTGATCTCGCTCGGGGCCGCGGCCCTCGCCGGCCTGATCGTCGTGACCGTGCTGTCCGCCAAGTCGAAGTCGAGTCAGCAGTACTGACTCGAGAGAAGCGGGGGAATCGGTTTGACCCGTCCGCCCACCCCGCGCCACCCGCCCGGCCACGCCACCCGGCCCTCGATCCTCTGTCATGATCTCGAAAGACCGACGGAATCCCACGATTCGGCGCGGTCTCGTGCGGCCGCGACTTGGAAGTCGCGGCTCCAAGGTGGTGAATGCGCAGTTGGACCCTTTGAAGTGATTTCAAGGTGTTGCAAGGTTTGATGGTGGATTCCGGCCGTCCGCCGCCACACAGCTCTCGCTCGGCCCGTCGGGTCGTCGTCGCGCTTCTGGCCACGGCGGGGATCCTCGCGATCGCGGCCTGGGTCGCGGCCCCCCGACTCCTCGAGGCCTGGGCCTCGTCGCGCATCGAGCGCGCGGTCGGACGCCTCCCGGGGAGGGTGACCTTTGGTCGCGTGGACCTGCGGGGCGCCGGCACGCTGGAGGTCTCCGAGTTCGCATGGGAGGCCGGGACGGACTGGGAGGTGCGCGCCGGGCCGGTCACCGTCGGGATCGACTGGCTCGCGGTCGTGCTCGGGGGATCGCCGGTTCGGGAGGCACGGTTGCAGGGCCTCGAAGTCCGCCTGGGAGACCCCGCGCACCCCTTCGCCGGGCCGGCCGAGGCCTGGGCCAGGTTGCGGGACCTGGTCAGGGGACGAGCGCGATCCTCGGGGGGCCGGGGCGCGCGACCCTGGCCACTCCTGAACGCGGAAGGCATCACGATGGCGGTCCACGTGGCCGGGGGCCAAAGCGCCACCCTGGCCGGGGGCACGGCCCGCCTGGGGCCGCCGGAGGGGTCCCTGGACGCGGCCGAGATGCGCGTGGTTTTCGAAGGGGACCTGCGGCTTCAGGACGGCGTGCCCCGCGTGCTGAAGGCGGAAGGCGCCTGGTCGCCGTCGTCGGGCTGGAGGGAGGCGGACGTGACCGTGTCGCCGGCCCTGTCGTGGGACGGGTCCCGGGGCCGCGCCCGCGCGTCGGGCGTGCGGATCCGGCCCGGGGAGGTGGTCGTTGTCGCCCCGTCGTGGGCGCCGGGGGGGCCGTTCGCGGTCGAGGCCGAGGAGGTCGTCCTCCGGATGGAGGCCGCACCGGCCGCCACGCGACCCCCGGGCCGGCCGGCGTCGTTGTCGGACGGGGCACAACGCCCGCCCTGGTTGTCCGGGACAGTCGCGGGCCTGCTGGGAGACCGTCGGCCGACCGAGGTCGAGGTGGCACGGCCCGTCGTCGTTTTCGAGGTCCCCGTCCCCGCCGCGACCGGAACGACCCCGGACAACGGCCCGCCCCTCCCGCCCCGGCAGGAAGGGGCGTTTCGCGAGGGTCTCGTGACCCGGTTTCGCGACCTCGATCAGGCCATCGCGCGCATCGCAAATGTGGCCTCGAGCCTGGCCGAGTCGCTCCCCGTGGACGCGGTGCGCGTGCACGGGGCCACGGTCCGATACCGCCGGGACGGGCGACCCCTGCCGGAGTCCCTGGCCCACCTCGACGCCTCGCTGACACGGGACCCCGCGACGGGGGCCCTGTCGGGGCGGGTCACCTTCGAGTGCCCGGAAGCGGCCTTTGGGACAAACGAGGCCGTCGTGTCATTCCGGCCGGACCGCCGGTCCGGGGTCCTGTCCGTGCGGGCCCGGCGTCTCCCGCTCGGGCCGTATGCGGGCCTGGCGCCGGGCTGGTTCCGCGTGTCGCCCGACACGGCGCTCGCGGACGCCGAGTTCGAGGTCCGACTGGAGCCCGGGGCCTCGCGGGTCGCAGTCGAGGGGACCCTGTCCCTGGAGCGGGCCGGCCTCTTCCTCCCGGCGGTGGCGGCGGTCCCGATGCGGGACCTGGCCTTGGGGGTCCGCGGGCACCTCGTCGTGGACCGTTCGGAGGCTTCGGTGCGGGTGGAGCGCGGCCTCCTGTCGTTCGGCCACGTGCGCGTCCCGTTCGATCTGTCGGCCGAGCGCCTGACCTCGTGGCCCCGGGTGCGCCTGTCCGCCCGGGTCGAGCGCATCCGGGCCCAGGACCTGGTGGAATCCGTCCCGGACGACGTCATCCCCGCCCTCCAGGGCGTGAGGCTCGCGGGGTCGTTCGCGGCCTCGGCCGAGATGGACGTGGACACCCGGGACATGGCGGGCCTCCGGTTCGACTTCCGGCCGGACGTCGCGGACCTGACCATCCTCGACCCCGGCCAGGGGGTCAACCTGGACCTCCTGCGCACCGAGTTCTACCACCGAATTGACGAGGGGGGCGGGAAGGTGATCGAGCGCGTGGTCGGGCCGTCGTCGCCGTCATGGGTCCCGCTCGAGGAGGTGCCGCGCTTCGTGGTGGACGCCCTGACCACGAGCGAGGACTCCCAGTTCTTCCGGCATCACGGGTTCTCGCTCGGCGGGATCCGGCGGTCCCTGCGCGTGAACCTGGAACGGGGGGGGTTCTATCAGGGGGCGAGCACCCTCTCGCAGCAACTGGCCAAGAACCTCTTCCTGTCCCCCGAAAAGACGCTCGCCCGCAAACTGCAAGAGGCGTTCATCACCTGGCAACTGGAACGGTTCCTGTCCAAGGAGAAGATCCTCGAACTGTACCTGAACGTGGTGGAGTGGGGCCCGGAGGTCTTCGGGCTGCGGGAGGCGGCCCTGCACTACTTCGGGAAGACCTCGGCCGAGGTCAACCCGCTGGAGGCGGCCTACCTGGTCTCCATCCTTCCGAACCCGAGGATGTTCCACCGCCACTTCGAGGCCGGCGCGGTCCCGCCCGCCTTCGACCGGCGCGTCCGGGACCTGCTGCGCGAGATGGTGCGGCGCGGTCTGCTGTCCGAGGACGAGTTCGCGAGGCTTGAGGGGTGGAGGATCCGGTTCGCGAGGCCCGAGGCGCCGGGGCCG
Organism: Anaeromyxobacter dehalogenans; assembly: GCA_020722625.1. Lineage (GTDB taxonomy): Bacteria > Myxococcota_A > UBA9042 > DTJE01 > DTJE01 > DYKK01. The sequence continues at coordinate 1,386 of DYKK01000174.1, read as the reverse complement.
GCTCCGGACGACGAACGGCCCGCCCCGGTTCCGGACGAGGAGTTCTCGGACGACGGTTGACCGTCAGTTCGGGTCCAGGCGGCGGGACCTGCGGAGTTCCTCCATCACCTTCCGGTACTGGATGTCCCAGGTGCTGGTCCCTTCCTGGAGGTTGCGGATGCGGCGGCGGACCTCGCTGTCCAGTTCCTCGTCCGCGGCGAGGTGCTTGCGGAGCACCGGGCCGAGATGGACCGCGAGGTCGTTGTCCATCCCATAGACCTCCTCCACGTGCCGGCTGTGGATCAGGGCCTCGATGATCTGGGTGATGAGGTACTCGATCGCCTCCTCGTCAATCCCGAAGGAACGCTCGCGCGCGATCTGGGCCCGGATCTTCTTGAGGTCCGAGTGGCTGCGCTTCTGGGTCGCGATGATGTCCCGGGCCTGATCCGTGATCTCCCGCTCCGCGCGGATGTATTCCTTCAGGACGGACTCGACGTCCAGGACCACCTCGGGGACCTCCTCGGCGGTGACCTCGATGGACCCGGACGCGATCAGGGTCTGGACCACCTCGTTGGCCAGGGGGGGAACCTTGCCGCTGAACAATCGCATGAGCCTCTCCCTTCGTCGTGGGCCGGACGATCTGTTCCAGCCACGCCTCGTCTTGTATCACACAACCCTCGTCATTCGCAACGAAAATCGTCCGTCGCCACTTGCGACAACGGCCGTCCGAGCCGTGCGGGGCCGTGCCCCGGACCAGGGGATGCGTGGTAAGATTCCGGCCGGTCAAGCGGAGGGTCCCGATGACGATTCCCGAGAGGCTCGACGAGGAACTCAAGCGCGCGCTGAAGGGAGGCGAGCGCGACGTGGTGGACGTGGTCCGCATGGTCAAGAGCCGCCTGAGCGAGAAGCGGACCTCGCCCGGATTCCGGGGGCCGATGACGGACGAGGTGGCGGTCGAGGTCATCCGGTCCTACGTGAGGTCCCTGGAGAAGGCCATCGAGGAGATCGAGGGAGGGGGCGGTGCGGGGAATCCCATCCTGCGGAAGTACCGATTTGAGATAGAATATTTACAGCAATATCTTCCGCAGCGCCTGACCGAGGACGAGACGCGGGACCTGGTCCGCCGGGCCGTCGCGGAGACGGGCGCGAGCGGTCCGTCCGCGGTGGGGCGGGTCATCGGTGCGGTGATGAAGGCCCACAGGGACCGGGTGGACGGCGCGCTGGTCCGCCGGGTCGTGGAGGAGGAACTTGCGAAAGGCTGAGACGTTCCCAAATGCGCCATCAATTTTCGCAATTCCCCGAATAGACATGAAATTTGCTTCGTATCATTTCACCACCCTGGGGCCGCGACTGGGGCCCCATCTCCCAGCGCGAAGCGCTGGGGAGGACGGTCCGGTGGACCGTCCG
>DYKK01000173.1 GCA_020722625.1 Anaeromyxobacter dehalogenans | reverse complement strand
GCGGGCGTCCGGCCTCCGGCATCCGGGGTCCGGCGTCCGGGATCCGGGGGTCGCGGCAAACGTGGCTCCGTCATCGCCGCCCCGTCCCCCGCGTCCAACGCGGCCCTGACACTGACACTGTCACCGTCTCTGAACCTGCCCTCTGACCCGGTTCCTGAACCTGTCCAGGTCCCGCGGCTCCAGGTGCGCGATGAGTTTCTTCGGAGATCAGGACGGAGGGGCGGAGGGTCAGTCGTTCGGGAACGCGGTCCAGCCGGCGGTCCAGTCCTCGGTCCCGACCGCTCCGACGAACGCGGCCGAGGAGTCGAAAAATCCGTCCGAGGGCGGCGTGGCGCCGCCGGTCAGCGCGGGAGAGCCGGCCTGGGGCCGGAAGTCAGGGGAGGTCAGGTTCAGCGGGTCGGCCAGCATCGGGTCCACCTGACGGTTCGAGTTCGCAGCGGCCAGGACCGCGGCGGCCACGTCGAAGCCCGCCTGGTCGCTCTTTCCAAAGGCCGCCGCGTCCTCGTTGGCGATGTCGAAAAAGATCGAGTTCTTCACAAACAGGCGGCCTTCTTCCATCTGGGCCACCGTGGAGGCGTCGTTCACCGTGATGCCGCCGTCCGCGAAGTAGGCCATGACGGCGTTGTGGACGCCGCCGGCCGTCCCGCGCCGGAACATCGCGATGTACTGCTTCTTTCCGGCCGTGCCCGGGTCCGCGTTGGACCCGATGAGGGTGGCGTTCCAGATGTCGGGCATGGAGCGCGGCGAGGCGTCGTTGTCGTTCTTGTTGTTGTCGCACTCGAAGCCGTTGTCCCCCACGAGGGCGTTCTGCTGGACGATCAGGAACTGGACCCGGCCCGTCCAGCCGAAGTCCCAGTCCAGGCCGTCGTCGTCGGGCTGCGTGACCACGATGTGCCTCAAGTCCGCGGCGCCTCCGAACATCTCGACGCCGTCGTCCGCGCCCTTGTGGACCTGCACGAAGTCCACGACGGTCTTCGAGCCGCAGCCGCCCATGGTCAGGCCGTTCAGTTCGTTGTCCGGGGCCAGTTCAAATCCCGCGAACTCGATGCGGGCATACCGGAGCGTCCCGCAGTCGTGGGTCGCGTCGGTCCCGCCATAGTTGGTCCGGGACTCGGTCGCGGGGAAGCCCTCGACCTTCTCGGAGCCGCCGGCCACGTTGATCGGGGCCTTGCCCAGCAGGATCACGCCGCCCCAGTCGCCCGCGGCCCGAGACCCGACCGGCAGCGCGCTCGTGAACACGATCGGCGCCTCCTTCGTCCCCTGCGCGTCGATCCGGGCGGACGGGGTGATCACCAGCGACGTGCCGCTCTCGCCGAGGACCGTGACGCCGGGTTCGATGGTCAGCGTGCCGTTCTCGACGAACACGTGTTTCTTCAGCCTGACCGTGACCCCGGCCGGCCACGTCACGTCTCCCGTGATGTCGGCCGTGACCTCGATGACCGGCGGCGGGTTCGGCGAGTCCGCCTGCGGGCCCGAATCCGATGACCCGCCCGGGTCGCTGCCTCCTCCCCCGGTGTCCGAGGGTCCGGAGCCTCCGCCGCCTCCGCCGCATGCGGCCGCGACGGCCGTCCAGAACGCGATGATCGTTGCCTTGTTCATGGTGCTGTTCCTCCTGGTGTGTTGGATGCCTCTGCCTCGTCCCGCCGGGACTTGAAGGACCAGTCCACCGACAGGGAACCCGAGACCCCAGGCTGGTCCTGGTACACGGTCACGCTCCCCTGGCGCACCCGCACGGCCTGGAATGCGAGGTTCGACAGGGCCAGACGCAACCGAAAGCCCATGCCCAGTTCCTGGGATGCCGTCAGGTCCAGCCGGTGAACCGGCTCCTCGTACACATCGGGAAGACGGTCGAAGCCCACCTCGGAGATCCGGGGGCCCGACACGTTGTACAGGACGGTGACCTCGGTGCCCGTGCGCTCGCCGCGCCATCCGAGCCCGAGGTTGACCACGTAAGGCGACTGCCCCTGGAGGGGGCGCTCCCGGCTCGTCTGGAGGGTGGCCTGGTCGTGCGGGAAGGTCACCCGGGACCGGATCACCGCGGCGTTGGCCAGGAAGCGGAACTCGCGCAGGGCCCGCGAGACCCACGCGAGGTTCGTGCGCGCCTCGACCTCGACCCCGACGAGCCAGGCCCCGGGGGCGTTGTCGAAGCCGACGTCGCCTTGCGACGCCGCCAGGACGACCCGTTCGATGGGGTGTCGGAAGACCTTGTAGAATCCCCCCGCCGCGACCACGGAGTCGGTCGTCGGGAACCACTCCCACCGGAGATCGGCGCCGTGGATGCGCGTCATCCCGAGGTCCGGATTCCCCGAAACCGTGCGGCGCCGCGTGAAGTCGTAGTACGCGAACGGGGCGAGTTCCCGGAACTGGGGGCGCGCGAGGGTCCACGCATATCCGAGGCGCAGGTTCATGTCGGGCCGGATGGCCCAGACCGCGTTGAGGGAAGGCACCCAGGCCGAGTGGGTCCGGTCCACGCCCGGCTCCGTGAACTCGGCGACGGAATAGGCCGTCCCGGAACGCAGGTGTTGGCGGGAGTGCTCGAACCGAAGCCCCGGCGTCAGGCGTACCGGTTTCGTCGCCACGATGTCCGCCGCCACGTAGGCGGCCGCCACCAGCAGGGACGCCCCGTAGGCATCCGAGTGGAGGGTCCGCTCCTTCAGGCGGAACGTGGGGCCGATGTGGGCCGGGGAGAGCATCTCCTCCGGCGGAAGGAACAGGACCGAGAGGTCGCCGCCGACGGCATCGAAGCGGAAGCGACGCGAGTCCAGGTCCCTGGACGACCACTGCACGGCGGCGCCCGCCAGGAAGTGGACCGGTCGAAACGGCCACGTGACGTCGATCCCGCCGCCGCCGGACAGGTCCCGTAGCCCGATGAAGAGGCGCTCCGCGCTCCCGGGACCCTGAGCGAACCGCATCCGGCCGTCGTCCAGGACATGGTACTTGATGTCCCGCGTGTCCGGCTCGTCGCGCTGCACGAACGAGAAGTGGCCCATCCAGCGCAGTTCGAGGCCCGAGGCCGACGACAAGAGATGCCTGCCCCGAATCTGCGTGAACGAGAGGGTGCGGGCGATGAACTGGAGCCGGGTCGAGGTGAAGTCCTGGGCGTCCGTCTCGTTGTACCCGGACGCGGTCTGGGCGACCTTGTCCGCATCGCGGATGAACAGGGACAGGACCTCGATCTCGTTGGACGGATCGATCTGGAGTCCGACGTCCGCCAGGGCGCCCAGGCGCGCCGTCTGAAGGCCCGTCACGACGCGGGCCTGCTCTCGGATCGCGGTCTCCCGGTCGCCGTGAGGATCCGCCCCACCCGCTCCCTCTCCACTCGTCTCGAGCGTGGCCTTGGCCACGTCGGCCTCGCGCACCCGGTCCTTGTGGGCGTACTGAAGCGAGACGAGGTAGCCCAGCCGGGCCCGACGACCCACGGGGACCGTGTCCCCGACCGTGCCCGCCACGTCGAGGTTGGGGAATGCGCGTCGCGTCGTGGCGCTCCACTCGTCCCGGAACGCCTCGCCCGCCGCCTCCGCGACGGACGCGTCCACGCCGCCGGACCCCTGGACGAGGGGGACCCCGGCGGGCAACACGGCGGGCAGGGCGCGCGTCCCGTCGTCGAATCCGAGAAAATCCACGCGGCCTCCCCCGTAGGTGTTCATCCGGCGGAAGGTGGAGGAGCTGTCGAAGCCAAGACCCAGTTTCACTTTGGACTCGAAGGCGATGGGGAAGGCGTTCGTCTCGATCAGGAGCGCGCCGCCCCCGAAGGTGGCCGGGAGGTCGGCGGTATGCGTCTTGACCACCGAGAGGTTTGCGAGGAGCCCTGCGGGGAGGAGGTCAAGGGGGAACGCGGGCTCGTCCGGGTCCGGACTGGGGAGAGTCACGCGATTCACCAGGGTGGCGGTGTATCGGCCTCCGAGCCCCCGGATCGCCGCGTACCGCCCGTCCACGAGGCTCGTGGCCATGATCCGCTTGACCGCGTCCGAGGCACTGGAATCCGGGGTGCGCGCGATCTCCTCGCTGCTGACCGCGTCCGACACGCTGCCCGCCCGCTTGCGGATCTGGAGCAGGGCCTCCTCCTTGCGGGTGTCCGCCCGGGCCGCGACCACGAACTCGAGGACCGCCGAGTCGTCCGGGTCCATGTCCACGTCCACGCGGGTCGTGCGTCCCCGATCCACCACGATGCGGCGGACTCGGCAGGTCCGGTAGAGTTCGTGTCGCACGCGGATCTCGTACACGCCCGGTCCGATCCTCAGCCGGTAACGCCCGCGCTCGTCCGTGACCGTCGATCCCTCCCCCCCGGACACCACGACCACCGACGCCTCGACGACCGGATCGCGGGTGACGTGGTCCCGGACGATGCCCTCGACCCCGGTGCCGTGGACGCCCTCCGCGCGGCCCGGCCGGGCCGACACCAGCACCAGGAGGACGACCACGGCACTCAGGTCGTATCCGGACGGCCCCGCCCGCATCATGGCGCCGCCTCCGCCGGTAGCGGCTCCGGGAGGACCACCAGGGGTTCGGAACCGCCCGACCGGGCCAGGTCCATCACCTCGACCACGCTTCCGTAGGGCACCGCGTCGTCCGCGGCGAGGAAGACCACGCGCTCCTTGCGAGCCGCGAACAGGCCCCTGAGCCTCGGGGCGAGCGCCGCGGCGTCCACGGGCTCCCGGTTCAACGCGATCCGACCGTCCCGGCCGACGCTCAGGACGACCGCCGGCGCCGCCGTCTCGTCCGGCGGCGGCCCCTCGACTTCTTCGGGGACGCGCACGTGGAACCGCTTCATCATGAGCGGGGTCACGACCATGAAGATGATGAGCAGGACCAGCACCACGTCCACGAGCGGGGTGACGTTGATGTCCGGACGGACGCGGCGTCCCGTGGTGTCCGCGAATGCCATGCTCAGTCTCCTTCCGCGATCGCGGCGACCTTCAGGGAGACGCCGCCCAGGCCTGCGTCCCGGCATCGCCGGATCACCTCCCGCACCTCCCGGAACGGGGTGCCGCGATCGGCCTGGACGACCACCGGCCTTCTCGGGTCCGTCCGGTGCAGGTCCTCCAGGTGGGTGGACAGGGTCTCCAGGGTGACGGGCCTCGCGTTCCACGCGACCGAGCCATCCATCCCCACGCTCAACGTGATCACGTCCATCCCCTCCGGGTCGGGCTCCGGGTGGCGGGCCTTGGGCAGGTCCATCGCGATGCCCGATTCCATCATCGGCGTCACGACCATGAAGATGATCAGCAGCACCAGCACGACATCCACCAGCGGCGTGACGTTGATGGTCGGGCGCACGGCGGTCGGCCGGGACATGGTCCGCCTCCTCAGCACACGGAATCCGCGGTCTGTCGCGGGGCCGTCCGGTCGTTCGCGCGGGCCGCCTCCTCCACCTCGAACGGCAACCGGACGGGACGATGGACCATGTCGTCCATCATCTCGCCGGCCGCGGTCTTCAGGGCGAGCATCTCGGACTCGACCCGACCGTTGAGGACGTTGAACGTCAGGACCGCCGGGATCGCCACGGCCAGTCCGATGGCGGTCACGATCAAGGCCTCGGCGATTCCGGCCGCCACCGCGCCGATCCCGCTCGAGTTGTCGGCCGCAATCCCCTCGAAGGCATTGATGATCCCGATGACCGTCCCGAGGAGGCCCACGAACGGCGCCACGGACCCGACGGACGCCAGGACCCCCATCCCGCGACGCAGGTCCGCTTCCGCGTTCTCGAGGCAGCGCGATGCCTCGTTCTTCACCCGTTCCGGGATCGAGGTCCCGTCGCCCTCCGACGACATCCATGCGCCCGCCACGCCCTCGAGAAGGAGGGCGAACGGGTTCTTGCCGTCCCGACGCGCCTCGGCGACCACCTCCTCCCACCTCCCGGCGCTCACGGCGGGGGCGACGCGGGCCGCGAGTCGCCGGGCCCGGCTGCGACCGGTGCGCAGAACCCACCACCGCTCGATCCCGACCGCGGCCGAGGACAAGGCCATGACGAGCAGGATCCCCACGATCACGAATGCGAACGCGGACATCTTCTCGAAAATCCCGACGAGGTCGAACGACATGACGACACCTCCTCAGTCGTTGAGACGAAACCGGAACCTCAGGACGCGGTACACCGCGACCTCGCGACCCTCCAGCAGGGCCGGACGGAACTTCCAGTCGCCCAGCACCGCTTCCACCGCGGACACGAACGGCTCCTCCCCCCGGAACACCTTGAGCGGGACCACGAGGCCGCCCTCGGAGATCTCGACCTTGAGGTCCACCTGACCCTCGAGACCGGCCAATCTGGCCTCCTCCGGGTACACAGGTTCCGGGTTGCCGGCGTCGGGGATCGGCGGTGTCGTGACCTCGGACCACCGCACGGGACGAACCTGTCTGGAATCAGGGACCCGGGGCGGGACCGAGGCCGCGACCGAGGCCCCCTCGGGTCCTGCGAGCCCGGTGCCGCCGCCCCCGGCCTGGTCGGAACCCGGTGGACGGTCCGGGTCCACGTCCAGCGGGCCGGACGCGGGAAGGCGCCTGGGGGCCTCCAGGGCCTTCCGCAGTCGCCTCCCACCCCGGGATGCGGATTTCGTGGGTCTCGGCGTCTCGGGCGGAGGGGCCGGGGGTGGCTCGGCGGCCGCCTCGACCGGTTCCGCCGTGGGTCGAGGGGCGAACGAGATCGGGATGACCTCTTCCTCGGGGGGCGGGGTCCGCATGGAGACGAGGAGGACCGCGCCGGCGATGGCGCCGGCGTTGACGATGCCCGCGACCACGACGAATCCGATCCACCGCCTCCGACTGGACCTCGGGGTTCGATGTTCGAGCGACTCGAACACGGCCGCCTCCTTTCGGGCGCAAGGATGACCGGGCCGATTTGCGCGGGCATGACAGGCGTGTAACAAGTTCGTAAAATTTGTGGTCTCGGTCGGTTCGCTTCCGTGCCGTCCGGTGTGGACGGGCAAGGACCAGGCCCCGTCCCTTTTCAAACGCGCGGGGAGGCTCGGAACATGCCGAGACCCCGCTGGAGATGGCCGGGATGGGCCGGCAGGCGACGATGGCGGGACCGTTCTGGAAGACCGGACTCCCGTCGGGTTTCCTTGCGGGAGTTCTCTTGATCCTCGCCCTGCCCGACCCGGGGCTGTGGTTCCTCGCGCCGGTCGCGCTCTTGCCC
>DYKK01000500.1 GCA_020722625.1 Anaeromyxobacter dehalogenans | reverse complement strand
CCGATGACGCGGCAAATGAGGGGTACCAGCGTGCGCTTCGACCCGATATATTTGATCATGTGGTACGCGACCCCTCATGGGGTCATCGAATCCAGCAGCCACTTCCCGTCCCGCAGGACCAGGAGGGAGGGGGGGTCGGACTTCTTCGGGTCGCGGGACTGGACGAAGACCTTGACCCGGTCGTTGGTCTGCTTCTCGACCCGGCACAGCGTGAAGGACGGGTCCGAGGGACCGGCCACGTACTTGCCCACGTGCTCGACCACCCGCGGGAAGACCTGGGTCTTCAGGTGGTTGCGATCCGCCTCGGGCTGGAAGGCGGCCTGAAACTCCTCGAAGGCCTCGGGGGTGTTCCCCTTGAGCGCGGCCTGATAGGCCCGGTACAGCGCCCCGCCGATCTGGGCGAGGTCGCCGCTGGTCACGGCCTGGTTCGCCGGGCAGCGGGACCTGACGCGGCCCATCGCCGCGGGAGCCCCCGGGCTCCCACCGCCGGCCCCCGGGGTCTGGACCCCGCTCGCCGCGGCCCCGGAGGGAGCCGTTCCCGTGGGGCCTTGGGCCGAGGGTCCCGCGGCCGGACCCTTCTCGCTCTTGCAGGCCAGCGCGAACGCGGCCAGGAAGAGGACGGTCATCCAAGGTCGTCCGGGATACCTCATCGGATTGCCTCCGTGTGCAAGCGCGCGGCAAGACGCCGCGAAGCCCCCGCGAGTGAAACTCGCGGCTCCAGGTTCGCAATTCCGGCGCACCCCTACTTGAACACCTGCTCCTTCGCGGTCTGGAGCATCGGTTCCAGGAACGACTTCTTCAGACGCAACAGCCGGTCGAACTTGACGCGCTGCCGGGCGTCCGTGTACAGGGTGGTCGGCTTCTTGATCTCGCCGTCAATGATCTGGTCCGAGAAGTCGTAGAACTTGGATTTGACCTCGCCCTTCTTCGGGGCGGGTTGCGCCGCGACCGGACCCGCCGCCACCATCGCCGCGAGCAGCACCCCCGTTCCCCACGAGAACCACTTCTTCATGACCCTACCTCCTGCTCAACGAGGCCGGTTCGTGACGATCATACCCTTTCTCACCCTCCCGGATTCCCGGAGTCCGGCGTCGCGGGTTCCGGGGCCGGGGCCTCCCCGCCTTCCCC
>DYKK01000172.1 GCA_020722625.1 Anaeromyxobacter dehalogenans | reverse complement strand
ACTTCCAGGCGATGTGATGACAGGAAACAGGTTCAGTGGACAGGTTCAGTGACAGAAGACAGGGACAGTGGCAGTGACAGTGGCAGGGAAGGGGACCGGACCATCAGGAGGTCGCGGCCCCGGTGGACATGGCGCACCGGTCTCGCGTAGAATCCGCCCCGTGGAGGTGCCATGGTCCCTCGAAGGGTGCTCCGGGTCTTTCTGCCGCTTCTGATGCTCGTGGCGCCTGCGTGCGGCTCGAATTCCGGGCCGTGCAAGGACGACTACGACTGCGACGGGGCCGAGGTCTGCAACCGGACCCGGGGGGAGTGCGAGCCGTTCGTCTGTCGCGAGGACGCGGACTGCCTGGACCCTCGGCTGCGGTGCGCCGACAACGAGTGCGTGAATCGCTGACACGGCCAGGCCGTCCAGGCGCTCGTCACGGCAGCCCATCCGCCAGAAGTCGCGCCGTGGCCTTCAGCAGCGGCAGGGGTCGCCGGACCACCGGGGTTCCGCCGAAGACTGTTCGAAAACGGGCCTCATCCATGGCCAGGACATCCCGCAGCCTCGGCATGTAGGCCCCAGGCAGCGGCGAAAACTCCGGCCGATCGGGTCGCAGGGCGCGCTGGTTCCAGGGGCACACGTCCTGGCAGAGGTCGCACCCGTACAGGTTGCCTGCCAGGCGCGGCGCGAGCGCGGGGTCGGGCGGGGACCGGTCGCTGACCGTGAGGTGGGCGAGGCACCGCCCGGCATCGAGGACGTAGGGCCGGTCCAGGGCGCGGGTCGGGCACACGGCCCGGCAGGCCCGGCATTGCCCGCACCCATCGGCCATCCGATGCGCCGCGGGCTCGACCTCCAGGTCCGTCAGGATGGACCCGAGGAAGATGAAACTCCCGTATCGCGGATGGATCAGCAGGGAGTTCCGGCCCACGAAGCCGAGGCCCGCGGCCACGGCGTATGCCTTCTCGAACACGGGCCCCGTGTCCACGTACCACCGCGCCCGCGCGCCGCACCGCGTCGCGATCGCGCCCGCAAACCGTTTCATCCGCTCGCCCACGACCCGGTGATAGTCCCGGCCCCAGGCGAAGCGCGAGACGAAGCCCCGGCCGGACGGCATCGCGCGGACCCCCGGGAGGGTCCCCGCGTACGACACGAACGCGACAACGACCGATCGGACCCCCGGCAGGAGGCGGCCGGGGTCCAGGCGCTCCCGAAGTCGGGCCGCGACGTATCCCAGGTCGCGGGGCGCCCGTTGGACCCACCGCGACACCTCGTCGAGGTCCACCGGGACGGGACAGGCCGGGGCGGCTCCCGCACCGTCGAGCCCGCACGAGCGGGCCAGGGCGTCCAGTTCCGAGGCGGTCGATCGGGGGATGCGTTCCACGTTGCGGCCTCGCGGACGGGCCATTATACTCGGCCGTCCCGGCCCGCGTGGGTCTGTGAACCCTCGGCGCGCGCCGGCGGGGGCGCAAGGTGGACGAAAGAATCGAGGGCATCCTGGTCCGGGCGCGCTCGCTCGGGGGCATCGGCACGACCCTGTCGTTCCCCGAGATGGACCTGTCCGTGGACCTCGGCGTCTGCACGCCCGCGGCCCTGAGGACCGGAACCGTGGCCTTGACCCACACCCACGCCGACCACCTGTCGGGGCTGCCCATGTACCTCGGGGTGCGGCGCCTGCTGGGGATGAATTCGCCGCGCCTGGTCGCGCCGGACCCGATGGTCGGGCCGCTGCGGGAACTCGTCGCCACGCTCGGCGTCCTCCAGGGTCGCCCGTTCGACGTCCGGGTGGACGGGGCCCGGCTCGGCGAGGACCTGCCGCTCGAAGGCAACCTCTTCCTGCACCCGTTCGCGGTCGGGCATCCGGTCCCGGCCCTGGGCTACGTCGTGGTCCGTCGGGTCCGGAAACTGCGCGACGAGTTCGTGGGGCTGCCGTCCGCCGACATCGTGAACCTGCGCCGCGAGCGGGACCAGGAGATGTTCCGCGTGGTGGAGGAGCCGCTTGTGGCGGTGACCGGGGACTCGCTGGCCGGCGGGATGGACCTGGACGACCCGCTGGTCCGCACCGCACGCGTGCTGTTCATCGAGGCGACCTTCCTGGACGAGCGGCGCGACCTCGACCACGTCCACGCGGGGGGGCACTCGCGGCTTGACGAGGTCCTCGCGCGGATCGACGGGATCGAGTCCCCGGCCATCGTGCTGTACCACTTCAGCCAGATCTACAGGACCGACGAGGTCTCGACCATTGTCGGCGAACGCCTCCCCGCGTCCCTGGGCGGCCGCGTGCGGCTGCTGTTCCCGGAGGAAGGAGATCGCCTGTGACCCTGTCCGAGAGGGCCCTCTCCTTCCTGCGGTCCCACCTGACGAAGGACCAGCGGCGCTTCGTCAAGTTCGTGGTGGTGGGCGCGTCCGGGGTGCCGGTCAACCTGGGGACGGTCGCGGTCGTGACCCATGCGCTCGCCCCGGCGCTGGAGGCGGGTCACCGCGACACCGTCGCGTACCTCGCCGGGATCGTCGTGTCCATCTTCACGAATTTCTTGCTGAACAACGCCTGGACCTGGCGGGACCGGGCCGCCCGCGACCCCGGGGGGTTCCTCCGCCGCCTGGCGCAGTTCTACGTGGTGTCGTCCGTGGCCGCCGCGGTCCAGTTCTTCACCGCGGTGGGGCTTTCCGCCCTGATGCGAGGGACCGACACGTTCACGGTGGCCCTGCACGGGGAGTTCCGGCTCTACCACGCGCTCGCGCCGCTTGCCGGGATCCTCCTGGGCCTCGGCATCAACTTCACCGCGAATCACCTGTGGACGTTTCGCGGGCGTCGTTGAGGGCCGCGGGGTCCGGTGGGGGAAGGAACCTGGAAAACACCCGCGATTTCGGAGAGATCGCCCCGTACTTGCCGCCCGGAGGTCCGCGAGGGTATCCTTGACCCAGGACGGAGAGCCGTCCAGACGAAAAGGAGACCGAACCGTGGACCGGAAGACGAGGACCGAGACCCGCACGAAGACCGTGACCGTGACCAAGGCGGACGTCCGGCGCGCGATCCGAGAGGGGCGCCTGACCGAGGAGGAGGAGCGCTACGTCCGCATCCGGTTCGGCCTGTCCGAACCGCCGGCCGCGCCGCTGCCGCGGCGGGGACAGGCCTTCGAGGAGACGCGCGCGAAGATCGCGCTGATGGAGGCGGAGATCCTCGGCGACGCTCTCCCGCCGGTCCGCGACCCGCTCAAGGAACGCATCATCAAGCGGCTACGCGAGACCTGAAACCGCTTCCCCCTGCCATTCCCACCGCCCGGACCCGTCAGCGACGGGTTCCCGGGGACCTCGCACGTCCCGCCGGGCCGAGCCCCGCCCGAGTCCGCGCCTCCAGCAGTTGCGCGTGAAGGGGCTCCGGGATGGGCCGGGGCGGGCCGAGGCGCTCCGACAGGAGGAGCACGTGAGCGGCCTCCTCGCAGTGCTCGACCCGCAGGAGCGCCGTGGTCAGGTCGGGCCCCCACGCGAGCACCCCGTGGTTCGCCAGCAGAACCACGTCGAACTCGTCCAGGAACGGGGCCAGGGCCTGGTTCAGGGCCTCGGACCCCGGGAGGGCGAAGGGGACCAGCGGGACGCGCCCCCCGATGCTGACCACGAACTCGGGCAGGAAGGGGGCCTCGATGGGGCGTCCCACCACGGCGAAGGCCGTGGCGTGCGGCGGGTGCGCGTGCACCACGGCGCGGGCGTCCGGTCGGGCCCGATAAACCGCGAGGTGCATCGCGACCTCGCTGAAGGGCCTGCGATGGCCCTGGACCCGCCGCCCGTATCGGTCCAGCAGCAGGAGGTCCGCCTCGCGGAGGTCGCCCTTGCTCATCGCGGTGGGCGTGGCCAGGATGCGCCCGTCCGGGGTCAGGGTCGTGACGTTGCCCTCGTGGTTGGCCACGAAGCCCCGCGCGTGCAACGCCCGGCAGACCCGGACCACCTCGCGCTCGAGTTCCGGCAGCGTGGTCTGGCGCGTCGTCATGCCACCTCCCGCGGCCGGACGCGGCCCGGATCCACGTGGACCTCGTCCACGACCCCGACGACCACCGACCGGATGGGCAGGATGGGCTTGTTGAAGATCTGGCGCGCCCCGTTGCCCTCGCTGATCACGAGCACGAGGTCCCCGGCGCCGGCCTGGACCACGTCCACGGCGAGGAAGGACGCATCGGAGTCGCGCCCGTTCTCGTCAACAGGCTGCACGACGAACAGTTTGAGCCCACGATAATCGGGGTGCTTGACGGTCGAGACCACGGTTCCGATGACCCGCGCGAGCGTCATCCCGGTTCGTCCTGCTGGGTCCGACCGTCCGGCCCGCCCCCGCGTCCGTCGAGGTCCACGGTGTCCACGATCCCGACGATGGCCGCGTCCACGGGGACGAACGGTTCCGGGAGGGCCTGGGAGGCTTCGCGGCTGGACACGAGAAACACGACCTCGCCCGGACCGGCCTGGACCGCGTCCACGGCGACCACCGCGGTCCCCCGAGGGGTCAGGTCGTGCCGCAGGGGCTGGACCACGAGGAAGCGATACCCGTCGAGGTCCTGATACCGCCTCGTCGCCACGACCGTCCCGATGACCCGCCCAAGGTACATCCGCGCCTCCCGCACCGGCTTGTACCCCGTCCCCGCCCGCACTGTCAATCGCGACCTCGCGACCCGGTCCCGTCCCGGAGCCCCTCATCGTCGGGTCCGCGCGAACGGTTTTCCTGCTTCGCAAGCGTGGACAAGTTCCCGTCCGTGACGAGCCGCCGCGACGCCCCGTCCCCCGCGACCAACGGGGCGCCGACACTGACACTGTCACTGACCCTGCCCCTGTTCCTGCCCCTGTCCCCTGTCACGGTCCCTGTCCCTGCACCCCGTCGTTCAACCGTTCCGGCTCTGCGACGGAGGTCAATGGAGGGGGTCGTGTGACGATCCTCTTTCAGAGGATCCAGGGAGGTCCTCGACCTCCAGGACCGCCGCGGCTTCCCCCTCCGGCAGGGTCTCCACCTCCCGCAACCGCCTCTCCATGACGCGCTTGCGGGTCTGGGAGGTCTCGAGGGTGTTCTGGGCCTCGGCCAGTTTCTTCCCGACCTTGTCGAGGGCCTCGCCGAACTTCGCGAACTCGGTCTTGATCGCGCCGAGCACGCGCCAGATCTCCTGCGAGCGGCGCTGGATCGCCAGGGTCCGGAACCCCATCTGGAACGTGTTCAGGAGCGCCGCGAGGGTGGTCGGTCCCGCGACCAGGACCTGGAAGTCCTGGTGGATCGCGCTGACCAGTCCCGGACTCTGCACGATTTCGGCGTACAGGCCCTCGATGGGCAGGTACAGGATCGCAACGGCCGTCGTGTGGGGCGGGTCGAGGTACTTGTCGTGGACGTCCTTCGCGCACGCGCGGATGCGAGCGTGCAGCGCCTTGCGCGCCTCCTCGACGCCGGCAGGGTCGTTCGCGTCCGAGGCGTGGACCAGGCGCTCGTAGTCCTCGAGCGGGAACTTGGCGTCCACCGGGAGCCAGGCCGTCGTCTCCGGGTCCGGTCCCGGCAGGCGGATGGCGAACTCGACGCGCTCGCCCGACCCGGGGCGCGTGGCCACGTTCTCCTCGTACTGGCCTGGCGCGAGGACCTGGTCCAGCAGGGCCTTGAGGTGCGCCTCGCCCCACAGGCCGCGCACCTTGACGCCGGACAGGACCCGCTTCAGGTCCCCGACCCCGGACGCCAGGGCCTGCATCTCGCCCAGGCCCTGGTGCACGACCTTCAGTTGCTCGCTCACCGTGCGGAAGGACTCCCCGAGGCGCGTCTCGAGCGTCTGTTGCAGGCGCTGGTCCACCATCTGCCGGATCTCGTCGAGTTTCCGGCGCGTCTCCTCGCGGACCTGGGCCAGGCTCGCGTCCAGGCTCGCCCGGAACTGCTCGATGTGGCGTTGCTGCTCCGCGGCTACGAGCCGGTGCGACTCCCCGAACTGGGTGGCGAACGACTTCAGCGCCTCGCCCAGTTGCACGGCGGTCGCGTTCCCCTGGGCCGCAAGCCCATCGCGCAGGCGGGCCGCGCCCTGGTCCTGGCCTTCCCGCAGGCGGGCCATCTCGTCGCGCAGGCGGGTCTCAAACCGGTCCAGGAGGGGGGCCAGGGCCTCTCCCTCCCGTCCGCCTCGGGAACGCACGAACACCGCGGCCAGCAGTCCCACGGCGACCAGGGTCAGGACCCCGTTCAGGACGATCATGAACTCCAACACGGCCCGACCTCCTGATGGCCCTCGCCTCTGCGCCATCCCCCTTCCGGACGAGGAATGCCGGAGGCGGCGCCTGTCTCCGGCGATCTTGGCCCGGGCGACGGCATGGTTCGTGCCGGGTGCGAAAGTTCCGGTTGCACAACCGCGAGGACGGAGGCGCCCAGGCGCGCTGCATTGCGCGGTTTTTGCGCGGTGGGAACGGAAAAATCGGGTCGTAGCGCTTGAAGCGGGATCGCGATTTCGCTAACCTGAACGCGTTTGTGGATGCTTGGAGGGAGGTCCGAATGAAAACCATGAGGTGGCTCGGAATCGCGGTCGTGGCGTGGCTGGTGGCCTGCGGCCCCGGAGGCGGGGTCGGCGGCGAGGTCGGGAACCTGGACGTGCCGGGGCAGGACAGGCCGGACGGGGCGATCAGCGACCCCGGCGGCGTGGACCCGGGTCCGGAGGCGGTCCAGGACCCCGGCGAGGAGGCGGTCCAGGATCTTGGCCAGGAGGCGGTCCAAGATTCGGGTCAGGACCCGGGCCAGGAGACGGTCCAGGACTCCGGCCAGGAGGAGCCTCCACAGGACCCGTGCTCGGAGGCCCTCAATCCCGAGTGCAAGCCCGATCCGTGTACGCTCCTGGACGGGACGACGGGGAAATGCTGGCCCGACTTCCAGGGAACCTGCGAGTGCGCACCCAGTTCACCCGAGGTGGACCCCTGTACCGCAGACCTGAACCCGAACTGCGTCCCGCGGGAATGCGACGACCACGTCGCGGACACGTTGAACGACCGGTGCCGCTTCGTCGTGGACCCGGCCGGCGTGGAGAAGTGCGGGTGCGTGGGTGACGTGTTCCCTGAGGACTCGTGTGCCCCGGTCTTCAACCCGGAGTGCAAGCCGGCGGTCTGCAAACTGGTCACGGGCGCGGCCGGCAAGTGCCAGAAGGACGAGAAGGTGGGGTGCTCGTGCCAGCCGGAGGTGGTTCCGGTGGACCCGTGCGGGGCGGA
>DYKK01000171.1 GCA_020722625.1 Anaeromyxobacter dehalogenans | reverse complement strand
ATGGATGGGGTTGGTCGTTACGCGACGTGCCGCGAATTGGAATTCGCGGCCCCACCGAAAGTGGAGTTGATCGTTTCGCGACGTGCTGCTCAACCCGGTCGGTTCTGGAGGCGCGATTTGAAATCGCGCCGGCTGCGCGGCCTCCGAGCCGCGCCCCTCGGGGGTCCGGGATCCGGGGTCCGGGATCCGGGGTCCGGGATCCGGCATCCGGTGTCGCGATGTACGTGGGTTTGTCGTCATGCCCCGCTCACCCGCGTCCAACGTGGACCTGACACTGACACTGACACTGTCACTGACCCCTGTCACTGTCCCCTGAACCTGTCCCCTGAATTGCACGACGCCGGATTCCGGCCGTGTTGGACACCTGTCCAGGTCCGTCCAATGTTTTCGCGAGGCCGTCCTGGAGAACATCTCGGAATTACTGGAAGACCTCCGGAGCACACCCCTGGCACGCCCCCTGCATGTCGCCTCGGCGAGACCCGGTCGGGACCGGGTCGCGCGAAGGACCTCATCGCGGGGGTGGAACGCCATGCCGTCGGTGGGACGGGTTTCGCAGGGGCCTCGGGAGCGGCTGGCCGCATCGGGGGCGGCGGGGATGTCGGACCTGGACCTCGTGACCCTGGTGCTGTCGCCCGGAACGCGACTGGCGCCGGCGGACGTCCTGGCCCGTCGCCTCCTGGTGGACTACGGGGGCCTGTACGGGCTTGCGGGCCGGCGGCCGGGGGAACTCGCCGCGGTCCCGGGCATGGGCCTGGCCAAGGCGTGCCGGCTCCTCGCGGCGGCCGAGATCGCCAGGCGCCTCGCGCGGCCCCCGGATCGGGCGGTCACGCTCGGCAGCGCCGCGGACGTGGGACGTCACGCGGCCCGGTACGCGGTCGAACGCGAGGAGGTCTTCGTGGCCGTGGCGGTCAACCAGCGCAACCGCCTCCAGGGGGAGTGGGTGGTGGCGCGCGGCTGGGAGAGCGGGATCAACCTGACGCCGCGCCAGGTCTTCACCCTGCTCGTCAAGGAGGCCGCGTCCCGGGTCATCTTCGTGCACAACCACCCGGCGGGGGACCCGCACCCGAGCCCGGAGGACATCCGGTTCACGGCGCGCCTGATCGAGGCCGGCCGCTGCCTGGACATCAAGGTCCTGGACCACGTGATCGTGGCGTCCTCGGGGCACGCCAGCCTGCGCGAGTTCGCGGGCGACCGCCTGACGTTCGACGGGTAGCGTGTCTCGGCAGGATGAGGGCTCGATCCAGTAGAATCGGTTTCGGACGACGATGGGTGGGAACACCGGGAGGTGGCGAATGACGACGCGGGTCGGGGTCGTGGGACCGGGATGGATCGTCCTGGCGGCGATGGGGGTTCTTGGGGCCTGCGGCGGCGGGGGAGGAGGCGGAAGCGATGATGCGGGTTCGGCGGAGGTCCCGGGCGTGGACGATGCCATGGTGGATTCGGACGTGGAAGAGCAGCAGGCCGAGGGGACCCTGGGCCTGGATGACGGGAGTTCGTGGAACGACGAGACCACGGACAGCGGCTGTTACGATGTCGGCGAGGTCGGCATCCCCGACCTGCCCGGCTGGGAGCCGACCCAGGACGCGTACCCGTGCGAGGTCCTCCCTCCCCTGGCCCTCAACGTCCCCTTCGAGGTGGAGGGAGGATTTCCCGGGGACGCGGGCGTGGACTCGTTCCTCCTGGAGGCCGTTGTCGCGGACCGACGCTTCTTGACCGACCCCGTCCTGGGGGACGTGACCGAATGGCGATTCCGTCCGGAGGAGGGCGGTTCGGAGGTCGTGGTCCGCGCGCGTCTTCCCCTGGATTACGAGATCCCGGTGGCGATCGGGCAGCGGGTCACGCTGTTCGGGGCCAGGATGCAGGGCTTCGAATGGCGGGACCTCTCGTTTGTGATCTGGGACCGGGGACCCGCCGGGACCGGACAACCGGTGTTCTTCTTCTACGACGCCTCGCATCCGGGGGATCCTCCCTGGTACGAGTGCGCGAAAAAGTCGCCGTGTCCGACCGCGAGAATGCTCGAGAGCCCCTGTCTTCCCGAGGAAACGGAATGCGGCCCGAGGGTCCATCCCCCCATCGAGATCCTGGCGCACGGGGGACTGTCCTCCGGAGAGAGTCCGCATCCCTACGATCAGGGCACCACCTCGATCGGTTTCGAGGGATACCGGACCATGGCGATCCGTTCGGAGAGATACACGGAGATGACGTGCCTGGACGCCCCCGACACCTGGCTGACCGCCCTGGTCGGCAAGAGCGCCTCCGTGTCGCAGTGCCTCTGCCACGACGACGCGGACTGCGCCCCGGGCTTCTTCTGCGACCCCACCACGTCCCGATGCCTGGAGGACCTCTGCCGCGTGGAGGCCCTGGGTCAGGCCGGGAAGACCTGCAAGGAGGGCTTCGTCTGCGACCCCTATCGCGGGGAGTGCCGCAACCCGGCCACGACCCCGGTGACGACGTGCAAGACCGACGCCGACTGCGGGACGGGCGAGGACGTCGTCTGCAACGTCCGCGGGCGCCTGTGCTCCGGGCTGAACGAGTGCGGCGATCCCGCCTGGTTCTGCGTCTCGAACCCGTGCGCGGACATGGACTGCGCCTCGTTTTGTCACGCGCTGCTGGGGCGGTGCGTGGACTGCATCGCGGACTGCGAGTGTGAGCGGGCGGGCACTGGTGATTTCTGCAAGGACCATTCGTGCGACACCTGCGACCCGGCCCGCATCGGGTTCGGCCAGGAGAACCCGGAGCGATACGAATTCTTCGAGATCTGCGCGAAGAAGAACGGGGTGGACCCCGCGACCGAACTGAAGGGGATCGACCCGAGCATCACCTGCATGCCCGGCGGGGGCGGCGTCTTCGCGAAGTGCGACCCGGACTCGGAGGTCTTGTGCCACGGCGACCTCGAGTTCGTGCCGGGACTCAAGTGGATCACGGACGAGAAGTGGAGCCGGATGTGCCGCGTCGCGGACCTTCCGTGGGTCACGAAGGTCGCGGGCGGGTACTACCTGTAGTCTGCGGCATCCTCCCTTCGGGCCGACACCGCGCTCGAGCGCGGGGAAGCCCGGTCGCGAGGCGGGCCTGGCGGACTCCCATGCCCCATCGAATCACGGCGGTCCAGACGGCCGTCAGACCACCTCGAACCACGAGAACCAGATGGGATGGTTCTCCTTGTACCAGAGGAGGACCTCCCGGATCAGGGCCTTCTTGTCCGCGGCGAGGACCGCGTCGTCCACCCGGGAGACGTCCACGCGGATGCGGCCGTCCGGCAGGAAGTCGAGCGCACCCGAGGCCAGCGTCTGCAGTTCGTTGCGGATGCGGCCCGAGTCGGACACCTTGACCGCGCGGCGGCGCCAGTCCATCCCCCGATAGAAGCGGTCGAGCAGGGGCGAGAAGACGAGGCGCATCTCGTCCATTGGTTCCATGAGGCGCAGGGTGAGGGCGGTCTCGAGAAGGCCGCTCTCGGTCGCGGCGCGGGTCGTGACGCGATAGACGCCCTCCCGGACCTCCTCGACGCCGGGCGCACCCGAGTAGGGGTCCGGGAGCATGTAGCCGACCACGGCGAGCACGCGCCAGCGTTTCTCGGGGAAGAAGTCGTCCACCGTGACCGTGCGCCGGCCAAGCGGCATCCCGGCGTCGCGGGCCTCGCGCAGGATGGCGCGGAACTCCTCGACCTCGTCGGGCGAGGAATCGCGGGCCAGGGCCTGGCGCAGGCGCCGCGCGAACCCGGGGTCCTCCGGGTCCAGTTGCATCACGTTCCGCTCGTGCTCCCAGGAGACCTTGAACTTCGAGGTGAACAGGCAGAGGTTCGTGTGCAGGTCGAGGATGGGGTCGAGGCTCGCGGCCTGGAGGGCCTCGGCAGTCGCGGCGTAGCCGTCCACGAGGAACAGGTGTTCGTCCCCCGCGGGGTCCCGGTGGAGCCCGACCGCGAAGACCGGCGCGTAGGTGCCCGACTCCGTGAACACCGGCCGGCCGGTCCACGGGAGGAGGTAGCCGTCCTCCACCACGTGCGCACCCAGGGCGGACCATTCCTCCCACAGGGTCCCGATGCGCGCGGCGCGCACCTTGCCCCCGAGGGTCCAGACGTGGATGCGGTCGGGCGGAAGGTCGGGGTAGGTGCGCCGGATGGCTTCCAGGACCATCGCGCGCGGCGTGTGGTAGTTGACGAGGACGGAATCCCGCGCCGCCGTCTCCACGACCTTGCGGGGCAGGATGAGGGTCCCCATGTACCCCTCGTAGGGCCGGACCACTCGCAGGGGCTGGTCAAAGAGGTGGAACACGGTGAGGGGTCCGGTCGGCGCGCCCATGGCGAAGCGCGTCGTGTTCTCGAGCGTGTCCACCGCGGCGCCCCAGAGGGTGAGGTTCGCGGTCTGGACGTGGCGCCGGAAGTCGTCCCAGGTGAAGGTGGGGTCGTTGATGAGCCACGCCACGCGCCGGTCCAGGAAACGGGCGACCTGGGGCCGCGCATAGACGCGGCCGAAGCCGAGCAGGGGGTTGGACCCCATGTCCGGGGTCTCGCCCCCCTTGGGCATCAGCCCCTCGCCCAGGCTGACCATCACGGCATGGTTTTCGGGGAGGGCGCGCGTCAGGTACCACAGGGCCTCGCTCATGACGTAGGCGGAGGCGGCGTCCGCGTCCTTCTTGACGCGGTTCACCGCGGACTTGTCGAGACCCGCCCCTTCCCCGTATCTCCCGAACAGGCGCGTCCCGAGCGCGGTCACCGCGGAGGCCATGATGAATGCCTTCTCGAGCCCGGGTCCCACGAAGGACAGACCGCCCGACGGCTCCCCCTTGCTCCAGGACTCCTCCACGTCCTCGAGCCACAGGTGGAACCGCCCGAGCACGGGCCGCGTGTCGAAGGCCCACTGGGCCACGAGGCTCTTGCGTTCCTGGGTCATGACGCCTCCCGGAAAGAACTCATGGAGCCACGCACAGATCCGACGGGAACTCCGGGGGCTCCGAGGGCGCGAGCCCCGGGTCCCAGACCGCCTTTCCCGCCACGTCGTCCACCCGATAGACCCTGGCTCCCGGTCCGATGCCGACCTGAATCTCTTCGATGGCCGTCACGAACACGTATCCCGCCGTCTTGTCCTGACCGTCCGATGAGACGTAGTCAATGATGATCGTCCGGCGGCCGCCTGGACCGACGCCGCACGGGTAGCAGTAGCGGGCGTACGGGTCGTCCACGGTCGGGAGGTCCCACTGGAAGTCGTCGCCCGCGGTCATGACCAGCAGGGCCCCCGGGGGGGTGGCCGGTTTCTCGACCACGACGGTGTCGGCCGGGACCACGAGGACCAGGCGGTCCGTGCCCGGGTCTCCCCACAGGGCGTCTCCCGCGCCTCCCCCGCCGAAGAGGTTGCCGCCCTGGGCCTGGCCGGGGTAGGTGTCCTGCATGTCGTCAATGTACCAGAAGATGATGTCGTCACCATACCCGCCGAACACGCGCGTGTCCTTGACGTTGCCGCGCAGGACCACGACGTCGTCGCCGTCCGACAGGTCCAGGGCGTCGGTCAGTCCCCCGTCGCCGTTGCCGAGGTCCACGGCCGCGCCCCGGATGTCCCGGGCGAACACGCGGTCCGACCCGGGGCCCGTGTGCACGGTCGTGCCCTGGATCAGGTAGTCCTTGCCGCCCGCCGGGGAGCACCCGGCCACGACGAGGTCGTCGTCGTGCAGGGCCCCGGTCAGGGTCGAGCCCGCGCGGAAGTCCAGGGACCACGCGACCTGGAACACGAAGAGGTCCGGTCCGTCCCCAAGGTGCCCCGCGGTGGAGTGGGCCTTGCCGAGCGGTCCGAGGTTCAGGAGGTCGGTCCCCGACGACCCCTCGAACTGGGCCGCGAGCGTCTCGTAGTCCACGCCGGTCGGGTCGTGCGGGACGAGCCGCCATCCGAAGGGACGGTCGCAGTGGTCGCGCAGGGGTTCGAGCGCCCCGATCGAGGACGCGAACCCCTTCCACCACGCGAGGTCATTGTCCCCATCGTTCCAGTCCCAGTTCCCGGGCGGGAGGATCGGGGAGGGCTGGCCCTCCACGAGATGTCCGTCAAAATATTCATTGTCGTACAGTCCCGCGAGCGGAAAGTCGGACGCCGCCGGGGACCACGAACCGTCCCAGGAATAGGCGTTGGGCGGCGGCCATCCGGGGCCGGAAGGGACGGGATAGAGCCCGGGGACGGGGTCGCCGCAGGACCACCAGACCTCGGGGGGGAGGTCGGCCGGACCACGATCCGAGGGACCCGAGTCGGACGGAGCGGGGTCCGGCGGGGAGACCTCGTCCGAGGAGTCCGTCGGTCCCGGGTCGAGGTCCATCGCGTCGGGGATCGGTTCCACGGGGGATCCGGAGTCATCCGCGAATTCCAGCGCCAGGTCGTCGGGCCTGGCCGCGTCCTCGGTCACGTCCGGGACAGGCTCCGGCGAAACGTCCGGCCCCGGACCGTCCGGGGCGAACAAGGGCGTGACACGGAGGATGAAGCCCTCGTCCTCTGGGGCCTCCCAGGCGACGACGCGGTCCTGGACGACGACCTCCGGGTCGTCCAGGAAGGCGGGCACGGTCCAGTGGAAGCGTTCGACCCGGGCCACGGTCCAGGGGAATTCGAGCGAGAACGAGGTGCGATGGGGACCGGGGTTGGCCCCCGCGACGTAGGCGGTGCGCGTGGCCGCGTGCCACTTCACGATCACGTGTGCGCGACCGCCCTCGCCCAGGAACCGGGTATCGAGGCCGAGGTCCAGGCGGGGACTGGTGAGGACCGGCTCGTACACCTCCGGTGAGGACAGGGCTCGCAGGAGGTCCTGCATCTTCGCCACGTTCGGTGGGCGGTTGTCCCCGTAGCCGAAGAAGATGATCCCCGTCGCCCCCGCCGCGACGCTGGACATGATTTCCTTTCGCAGGTAGCGCGGGGTGGGGAAGTCACCCAGGGCCCAGGTGTCGCTGTACCCCTTCGTGCACAGGTCTTTCATGTACGCTTCACCAAAGGAGTAGCCCTGGATCCACATCCAGATCAGGGTGTCGGGGTTCGCCTTCTCGCGAAGGGAGTTCGCGAGGTCCCACGCGGCGCTGAAGTAAGAGGCGTGCCCCTTGTCCGCCCAGGCGAGCCAGTCGTCGTAGCACTCGCCGACCTCCCCCTTCTGGCCGGTGAGGATGTTCGTGATGCTGTCCCACCGGTTGCAGACGTAGGTGTAGTTGTCGCCGATCATCATGTTCG
>DYKK01000170.1 GCA_020722625.1 Anaeromyxobacter dehalogenans | reverse complement strand
TGAAATGAAACGAAGCAGATTTCATGTCTATTCAAAGAATTGCGGAAATTGATGGCGGATGTCGGTTCCGCCGGGATTGAAATCCCAGCCCCGATTGTTTATCGTTTCGATTGAAGGTTGCGCGGAGGGATGCCATGAAACGTCGTCTCTGGTGGCCCGTCCTCTTCCTGTTCCTGGCCTGCGAACCCGAGCCCGACCCCGGGTCCGCGGCGGTCTCCTCATCTCTCCAGGGCGAGGCGCCCCCGGCGGTCGAGGCCCCCGCCCCGGAAGCGACCCTTGGCCCCATGGGCGAGGCCGAGTTCCGCGAACTCGTGCGGCAGACCCTGGACCTCCTGGACCGACGGGAGGTGGACCAGGCGCGGGACCTGTGCGTGCAGGCCCTCGACGCCCGGCCCGGGGACCCCGAGGTGACGCGGCTTCTGGCCGTGGTCGAGATGGTCGGGCAGAACTTCGAGTCCGTGGTGGACCTCGCGGGCCATCAGTTGACCCGGGACCCGGACGCGGTGCCGTTCCTCGCCACGCGGGCGGAAGCGTCGTTCTACCTTCAGGACATGGACCAGGCCCAGCGCGACCTCCTGCGCATCATCGAGCGCCTCGAGGCCGCGATGCGGTCCGGCCGCGCCGAGGGGTGGTGCGGGTGCGCGGCCTCCCCGGACGAGGCCGTGGCCCTGGCCCGGCTGGACCTCGCGCGGACCTACTACCTGCTCGGGGACCTCGACGAGGCCGAGGCCATCGCGCGCGACGTTCTCGACCGCGACCCCGACTCGACCGAGGCCCGGTTCGTCCTGGCCCTCGTGCTGAACAAGCGGGACGACATCGCCGGGTCCATGAATCTGTACGAGCAGATCCTCGAGGAGGAACCGTACTGCTCGGCCTGCCAGAACAACCTCGGGGTCCTGCACTACCGGCGACACGACCTCACCCGCGCCCGCGAGCGTCTCGAGGCCGCCCTGCGCCTGACGCCGGACCGCGAGCTCTGGGACACGGCCCTGGTCCTGTCGAACCTCGCGGAACTCGACCTCCTGAAGGGCCGGTTCCGGGAGGCCGAGGCCCGCTATCGCGAGGCCATCGCCACGGCCTGGCGCTATCCGGGCTCCTACTACGGGCTCGCCACCCTGCAGGACATCCGGGGGCACCTCGCCGAGGCACGGGCGACCCTGACCCAGGCCCTCCTGTGGGACCCGCAGGGCCTCGACCGCCACAACGCGGAGTACTACGAGCCCGAGTGGCGGTGGTACCTGGAGGGGCTGGTCCTGGAGCATCAGGGCCAGGGCGAGCAGGCCCGGACCCTCTTCGAGAAGGTCGCAACCGGCAAGGTCCGGATGCTGCGGGGGCCCGCGCGGCGTCACCTGTGACCCGGGTCCCAACTCCGCCGTCAATTTCCGCAAGTCTTTGAATAGACATGGAATCTGCTTCGTTTCATTTCACCACCCTGGGGCACTGACACTGTCACCGACCCCTGTCACTGACCCTGTCCCCGGGCTCCGGGACCCGGGGTCCGGGGTCGCGGTGGATGGGGCTTTGTCATCAACGACCCGCGCCCTGCGTCCAACGCGGCCCTGACACTGTCACTGACCCTGTCACTGTCTCCTGCCACTGTTTCTGACCCTGTCCCCGGGCTCCGGGACCCGGGGTCGCGTTCCACGTGGCCACGCCGTCATGCTCCGCCCCTCGCGACCAACGTGACACTGACACTGCCCCTGTCTCTGAACCTGCCCTCTGACCCTGTTCCTGAACTTGTCCAAGGAGCTCGCGGTTCCAGGTTCGCGACAAGTTTCTTCGTAGATCGGGACGGCGGTCGCGGCGGGTCCCCGGGTCTTTTCGTCACGGGACCAGGCAGAACTTGTACGCCCCGGTGGGCATCTCACACGCCGTGTAGGGTTGCGGACAGTCTGCGGCGGTCGTGCACTTCAGCACGCACGCATGGACCGTCGGGTACAGGCAGACCTCCCCGGTCGCGCACGCGGCGTGGTTCGTGCACGTCGTGGTGCAGACCCGGAACTGGCCCTTCGTCGCCTTATCCACGTCCTCGCACTCGCACGAGGCGCACTCCGAGGCCTGGGTGCAGGGCTCCCCGGTCCCCTTCGACCCCGGCGTGCAGGCCCCCGGGTCCGGGGGAGGAGCCGTGTCCGTCTTGGACAGGTCCTGACCCGTCCCGTCCTGACCCGAACCCGCGTCCGTGCCCCCGCCGCCGGAAGACCCGCAGGCCCACAGCGCGGCGCCGAGGCCCATGGCCACCAGGATTCCTCTCTTCATGCTCCCTCCGTCTCCCCGGGGAGGAACCCCGGGTCACCGAAAGAATTGATCCCACACCCAGTAGGCGCCCGCGGCCAGGGCCGCGAGCCCCACGATCCCCACCAGCGCCCACGTCGCGACCCTCCACGCCCGGCGGGACGACCCGGCCACGGGCGCCATCGGGATCGTTTCGCGGCCCTCCAGCATCTCGACGAGCGCCGTCCCCTGGGGCCGGACCGCCGGGGTCTCGACCCGCCCCGCGCCCCCGCCCTTCAGGTCCTCCGGCGAGATGCGTCCCGCCAGGGAGATGCGCTCCACCGGGACCGGCTGGCTCCCCTCGACCGGCAGGGGCTGTCCCGCGTACCGCAGCATGGAGAGGCTCAGGATCTCGTCCTGGATCAGCATCCCGATGCGCTCCTGGCTCGCGCCCTCCTCGCGCACCTCCTGGGCCTCGAAGACCGAGCGGACGAACTCGGACAGGTCGTACGACGTGACCTTCAGGCCCCGCTCGAACAGGTACGCGGTCAGGTGGTCGCCCATCTCCCGCGCGGTGGGGAACCGCTTGCGCGGGTCGCGGTGCAGGGCCCGGCGGATGAGGCGGTCCAGGTCCTCGGTCAGGTCCGGGTTGAGCAGCGTCAGCGACGGGACCTCGGTCTTCTGGACCAGTTCCACGGTCTCGATCTCGGTCTTGCCCAGGAAGAGGCGGCGGTTCGCGAGGAGTTCCCACAGGACCACGCCCATCGAGAAGATGTCCGTCCGGTGGTCCACGGCGCGGCCGTCCACGGCCTCCGGCGACAGGTACGAGAACTTGCCCTTGACGATGCCCGGGTCCGTCAGTTCCCCCTGGGTCACGGCCTTGGCGAGCCCGAAGTCGGTCAGTTTCACCTCGCCCGCCTTCGAGACCAGGATGTTGGGCGGCGAGATGTCGCGGTGGACGATCCCGAGGAGGTTCCCCTGCGAGTCCCGCCGCTCGTGGGCGTGGGCCAGTCCCTTGAGCGCCTCGGTCGCGATGAAGAGGGCGATGGGCACGGGGAAGCGGGCCCCGACCTCGGTCAGCCTCTGGAAGATGCGCCGGAGGTTGTGGCCCTCCACAAACTCCATCACGATGAAGTACGTGCCCTGGGCGCGCCCCACGTCGAAGACCTGGACGATGTTCGCGTGGTTCAGGAACATGGCGAGCCGCGCCTCGTCCAGGAACATGTTCACGAACTTGGGCCGCGAGCACAGGGACGGGAGGATCCGCTTGACGGCCACGGTCTTTTCGAACCCGTCCACGGTGAAGGCCTTGGCCTTGTAGATCTCGGCCATGCCCCCCGCGTCCACCTTCTCGAGGATTCGATACCGTTGTCGTTCCGACATGGCGGGGTCATTCTAGACCGCAATCCGGGCCGAAGACAATCCCAGGTTGACGGGGCCCGCGGGTTGCGTCTAGGATCACCCGCGACGTGTCCTTGACGGGATGGAAGCCATGGAATTCACCGCAGCGAAGAAGGATTTCACCACCGCCCTGGCCAAGGCCCAGGGCGTCCCAGACCAGAAGAACCTGACCACCGCCCTGGCCCAGGTCCACCTGAAGTCCGAGGGCCCGGACGCCGTGCGCCTGACCGCCCAGTGCTACGAGGTGACCGTATCCCTCACGTTCCCGGCGGAGGTGACCCAGCCGGGCGAACTCGCCCTGTCCGGGCGTTCCCTCTTCGATGCGGCCCGGATGCTTCCCGAGGCCCCGGTCGCCCTGAAGTCGCTCGACAACGACTGGGCCCGGCTCACCAGTGGGCGGACCGACTACAAGATCCCGGGCACGAGCCCCCAGACCCTCCCGGAGCGCAAGGTCCCCAAGGCCACGGACACGGTCCGCTTCCCCGTCTCCCACCTGATCGAGATGGTGGACCGGGTCGGGTTCGCGGTCTCGACGGACGACGGGCGGTTGAACCTGAACGGCGTCTTCATGAAGGTCGAGCCTGCGGGCGACGAGGTCCAGGTCGAGATGGTGGCCACGGACGGCCACCGGCTGGCGCGCCTCATCCGCCGGATGCCCTTGTCGGGCGAGGTCGCGAAGCCCCTGGCGGTGATTGTCCACCGGCGAGGCATCCACGAACTGCACCGCTTCCTCGCGGACGAGGAGGGGGACGTGGCGGTGGGGTTCCAGCGCAACGCCGCCGCGTTCGAGATCCGGTCCGGCTATCTCCTGGTCAACCAGATCGAACTCGAATACCCCGACTACGTCCGGGTCCTGCCCACGTCGTTCCGGTGGGTGGTCTCCGTGTCGAGGCCCGACTTCATCCGGGCCGTGCAGAGGGCGAGCGTCATGCTGTCCGGCGAGAAGGGGCCGCTGGTCCGGCTGTCCCTGAAACCGGGACGCCTCCAGACGTTCGCCCAGGACGCCACCAGGGGCGACGCCCAGGACGAACTGGACGTGGACTACGACGGCGACCCCCTGGAGATCGCCTTCAACCATCGCTACCTGCTGGAGGCCCTGGCCGCGCTCCCCGGGGACACGGTGACGCTCTCGGTCAAGGACCTCGGGTCCGCCGCGTCCCTGACGTCCCCGGCGGACGAGGGCGTCCTCCAGCTCATCATGCCCATCCGGTCCTGACCTTGCGCCTCCTCTCGCTCGACGTCGCCGGCTTCCGGAACATCGCCGGGGCCCACGTATCCCCCGGTCCGTCGTTGAACCTCGTGGTCGGTCCGAACGGCCAGGGCAAGACGAACCTCGTCGAGGCCGTGGCCTTCCTGTCGTGGCTCCGGTCGTTCCGCACGAGCCGCTCGGCGGACCTCGTGGCCCGCGGCGGGACCCGCGCGGTCCTGCGGGCCGAGTCCGAGGCGCGGGACGGCCGGCACGAGGTCGCGGTGGAGGTCGGGGCCGGGGTTCGGAGGGCCCGGGTGGACGGGCACCCGGTGCGGTCGGCCCGCGAGTGCCTGGGGTGCCTGACCGTGGTCTTCCTGAGCCCCGACGACCCCGCGATCCTCGAGGGGGGCCCGGACGGGCGCCGGATGCTCCTGGACCGGACCCTGGTCCTGCTCGACCCCTCGCGTTCCCTGGCGTTGAGCCGCTACCAGCGGCTCGTGAAGGAGCGCAACGCCCTGCTGCGGCAGGCCGCGGACGCACCCGGGGACCCGCACGTGATCGAGGCGTGCGAGGCGGCCCTCGCCGACGCGGGGGCCCTGGTCGCCCGGGCGAGGGTCGAGGTCCTGGACCGGCTGTTCCCGGTCCTCGCCGCGGCGCTCCGGGACCTGTCGGGTCTGGACCTCGAGGTCCGGGCGCGGTACGCATCGAGGTGGCTCCCCGGGGCCGGCGCGGACGCGCGGTCGGCCCTGCGCGAGTCCCTCCGCCGGCACCGGCCGCGCGACCTGGCCGCGGGACACACCGGGGTCGGTCCCCACACGGACGACGTGGAGGTGCACCTGCTGGGCCTGCCCGCGCGGGGCCACGTGAGCCGGGGGCAGCGCAAGGCCCTGATGCTCGCCTGGAAGGCGGCGGAGACCACCCTGTTCGCCGCGGACCGGGGGGAATCCCCGGTCCTGGTCCTGGACGACGCCCTGTCCGACCTGGACCCGGAGCGCCAGGAGCGGCTCGCGTCGTGGCTGACCTCGTATCCCGGGCAGTCCTTCCTGACCGCGACCACGGCCCCGGAACTCGCGGACACCAGCGTGGTGCGCCTGCGGGCCGCCGGCGGGTCCTTCGTCGCCGAAGGGATGATAAGGTAGGGAAAGGCCTGGCAGAGGGGGGCGTCATGGCCCGGTTCGTCATCGAGGGCGGCCACCGCATCGCGGGGGAGGTGACGCCCTCCGGGAACAAGAACGAGGCCCTCCCGGCCCTCGCGGCCTGCCTCCTGACCGACGAGGAGGTGGTCCTGGACAACGTCCCGCGCATCCGGGACGTCCTGGTGATGTGCGACATCCTGCAAGACCTCGGCGCCTCTCTTCGCTGGGAGGGGGAGAACCGCCTGCGCGTGCGCGCGGCCGAGGTCCGCAAGACCGCGCTGGACCGGGCCCTGTGCGGGCACGTGCGGGCATCCGTGCTCTTCGCGGGCTCCATGGTCGGCCGGATGGGCGAGGTCACGCTGCCGCCCCCGGGCGGGGACGTGATCGGCCGGCGCAAACTGGACACGCACTTCGCGGCGCTCGTGGCCCTCGGGGCCTCGCTCGACGTCGGGGAGTCCTACCGGCTGCGGGCCCCGGCCCTCGCCGGGACCGAGATGTTCCTGGACGAGGCGAGCGTGACCGCCACCGAGAACGCCCTGATGGCCGCGGTCCTCGCGCGCGGGACCACCGTGATCGAGAACGCCGCCTGCGAGCCCCACGTCCAGGGCCTGTGCCGGATGCTCCAGGCCATGGGCGCGTCCATCGAGGGCGCCGGGACGAACACCCTCACGGTGCACGGCGCAACGCGGCTGCGCGGGACCACCCACCGGATCGGGCCGGACTACCTGGAAGTCGGGTCGTTCATCGGGCTCGGGGCCGTGGTCGGCGACGGGCTCCTGATCCACCAGGCCCCCCTCCGCGAGATGCGCAAGATCCGCGCCGTGTTCGAGAAACTCGGGGTCGAGATGGAGTTCTCGGGCGACGACTGCCGCGTCCCCGGACGCCAGGCCCTGCGCGTCCGGGCCGACCTGCACGGGGCCATCCCGCAGATTGACGACGCGCCCTGGCCCCAGTTCCCCACGGACCTGATGAGCATCGCGATCGTGGTCGCGACCCAGGCCGCCGGGACCATCCTCTTCTTCGAGAAGATGTACGAGGGCCGGATGTTCTTCGTGGACTCGCTGATCGGGATGGGGGCCTCGATCATCCTGTGCGACCCGCACCGGGTGGTCGTGGCCGGGCCGTCGCGCCTGGTCGGGACCGCCCTGCGCAGCCCGGACATCCGCGCGGGCATGGCCCTCCTGATCGCGTGCCTCGCGGCCTCGGGCCGTTCCGTCATGCACAACGTCGAGCAGATTGACCGGGGGTACGAGCGCGTGGACGACAAGATGCGCGCGCTCGGCGCCCGGATCGAGCGCCTGGCGGACGGCTG
>DYKK01000169.1 GCA_020722625.1 Anaeromyxobacter dehalogenans | reverse complement strand
GGTCCTGGAGGCGCGATTTGCAATCGCGCCGGCTGCGCGGC
The DNA here is from genome assembly GCA_020722625.1 of Anaeromyxobacter dehalogenans. Lineage (GTDB taxonomy): Bacteria > Myxococcota_A > UBA9042 > DTJE01 > DTJE01 > DYKK01. The sequence continues at coordinate 7,226 of DYKK01000169.1, read as the reverse complement.
CTCCGAGCCGCGCTCCTCATGGCGCCCGCCGCGACGACGAAGAAACGACGAAGAAACTCGACACGCACCTGGAGCCGCGGGTACTTGGACAAGTTCAGGAACAGGGTCAGAGGGCAGGTTCCGAAGACCGTGACAGTGTCAGGCCCACGTTGGACGCGGCGAGCAGCGCATGACGACAGCGTCCCGTTCACCGCGACCCCGGACGCCGGACCCCGGACCCCGGACCCCGGATCCCGGACGCCCGAGACCGGTTCAGTGACAGGGGACAGTGACCGAGGACGGCTTGAGGGGCACCGGGCGGTCTGGTACATTGGCGGCATGGCGTCCGACGCGGCCCGCGAGACCCTCGAGTTCCAGGACGTTCACGGCAGCCTGCTGGTGTTCGGGCCGGGGTCGGTGCGCGCGCTCGCCGACGCGCTGCCCCCGGGGTCCCGGAGGGTGTTCCTGGTGTCCGACGACACGGTGATGGGCCTGCACGGCCCGCGCGTCCGCGCGGCGCTTCGCGGCCTCGAGGTCGTCCCCCTGGCCTTCCGAGCCGGCGAGGCGTCCAAGACGCGCGCGACCCTGGCCCGCATCCAGGACCGCATGTCGGCCCGAGGCGTTGACCGCGGCTGCGTGGTCGTCGCGCTCGGCGGGGGGGTCGTGAGCGACCTCGCGGGGCTTGCAGCCGCGACCTTGTTGCGCGGGCTCGTCCTCGTGAACGTTCCCACGACCCTGGTCGGCGCTGTGGACGCCGCCATCGGCGGCAAGAACGGAGTGGACACCCCCCGCGGCAAGAACCTCCTGGGCACCTTCCACTGGCCCAGGGCCGTGATCGTGGACTTTGACCTGCTGGCCACCCTCCCCCCCGACCAGTGGCGCGCGGGTCTCGCGGAGGTCCTCAAGCACGGCGTCGTCTCGGAACCGGGACTCCTCGACGACGTGGAAGCGGCGGCCCGGGCCCTCGCGCGCGGCCGCCTGCCCGGCCCGGACCTCTTGCGCAGGGCGGCCATGGTCAAGGCGAGGGTCGTCGCCAAAGACCCCTACGAGCGCGGTCTTCGGCGCATCCTCAACTTCGGACACACGGTCGGCCACGCGATCGAGTCCGCGACCGGCTATGCGGTCGGCCACGGTGCGGCGGTCGCCACCGGCATGGTCGTCGAGTCCCGGATCGCCTGCCGGGTGACGGGGCTCGGGGCCTCCGAGGCGTCCCGCATCTTGCAAATCGTCCGCGCCCTGGGCCTGCCCGCGGAGCCCCCGTGCGGTTTCGAACAGGCCCTTCTGTACGTGCGAAACGACAAAAAATCGCTCCACGGCGCCATCCGCATGAGCCTCCCCCGCGCCATCGGCGAGATGGACGACGCGGGCGGAGACCACGCGGTGCCGGTGCCCCCGAGCGTCATCGAGGCCTGCTGGAATGAGCGCTGACGCCGCCCCCACCCTGATCTGCGTGACCGGCGCCGAGGCGACCATCGCTGCCCTCGAGCGCAGGCTCCAGGTCGTGGCCGACCTGCACGAGGTCCGGCTCGACTGCCTCGACGAGATCGACGAGCGCGTCTTCGATTTCATCCGGAGGCACGGCCCGCGCCTCGTGGTCGCGTGCAGACATGCCGAGGAGCTCGGCCGCTGGCGTGGCTCCGAGGAGGACCGTCTCGCGGTCCTGCGCCGGGCGTACGAGGCCGGCCCGGCTTACCTGGACATCGAACTCAGGGTGTTCGAACAAGGCAGGGCGGACGCCGTGATCCCGGGGGCGTCCGGCCCTGCATGGGACGCCTTCACGGCCGCATGGACGGTCACCCCCGAGACCCAGGGTCTCGACGGGTTCCTCGGCACCGGCCGGGCCACGCGCGTCATCCTCTCCCACCACGAGACCGCCGGCGGCGCGGAGACGCTCGAGGCGGTGATCTCGCGCCTTGCGCGCTTCCCCGCGGACGTCGTGAAGGTCGCGATGCCGGTGCGCGGCGCCTCGGACCTGGCCGCGCTCGCCGCCGCGTCGGAGGCGTCCGGACCCCAATCGCTCCGGAAGTTCCCGATGCGCGTCGTCGTCGGACTGGGCGAGGCCGCGCTCGCGAGCCGCGCGCGTCCAGCGCTGACCGGCTCCGCCTGGACGTATGTCGCCGCCTCCGAGGCGCTCGCGACCGCCCCTGGACAACTGACCTTCGAGCGCGCGAACCGGCTGAGGGCGCGCGACTCGGCCTTCCTCCAGCCGGTCTTCCTGGCCGGTGGGCCGCAGGTCTTGCGGTCCCCGGGCCCCGACGTTTACAACGCCCTCTTCGCCAGGCTGGGCCTGGCCTTCCAGTACCTCCCCCTGCCCGCGTCGAGGTGGGACGAGGTCGTGAAGGCGTGCTCGATGGCAGGGGCCGAGTGGCTCTCGGTGACCATGCCCTTCAAGCGGGAGGCCCTGTCGTCGCACGGTCAGGTGGTTGTGGACCGCTGGACCCGGGCCGCGGGCGCCGCAAACACCGTGAGGCTGCGCGCAGGCGAGGTCGTCGAGGCCTCCAACACCGACGCGCCGGCCGCGCTCGACATCCTTGGAGGGTCCGGCAGCCTTCATGGCGAGACCGTGCTCATCCTGGGCGCCGGCGGAAGCGCGGTCTCGGTGGGCGTCGCGGCCCGGGAGGCGGGCGCACGCGTGGTGGTGGCTGCGCGCGACCCCGCGAAGGCCAGGGCCGCGGTCACTGCCGCCGGGGCCGACCCTGCGGACTGGTCGTTCGTCCCTTGGGACCAGCGACACCAAACCCCGCGTGCGGTCCTCGTGAACTGCACCCCGCTGGGCGCCGACGCCGTGTCCACACCCTGGGACGACTGCGAGCCCATCGCGGCCCGCCTCGTGGTGGACCTCGTGGTGGTGAGGGGCGTGGACACTCCGCTCGTGCGGAGGGCTCGGGCCGCGGGTCGCTCGGTGTGCACCGGCCTCGACTTCTGGTGCAGGCAGGGCGCACTCCAGATGACGCTCATCACGGGCCGCTCGTTCGGACCCGCCATGCTCCGCGACGAACTGACCGACCTCGGCTGGGTTCCCGACACGTCCGGGACCGGCAGGCAAGTCATCGCGCTCGTGGGCATGCGCGGGTCCGGCAAGACCACGGTCGGCAGGGCCCTGGCCGCTCGGCTGGGCTGGCGCTTCGTGGACACCGACGCCGAGGTCGAGCGCAGGATGGGCCGCTCGATCCCGGACCTGTTCGAGGGGGGCGGCGAGGCGAAGTTCCGAGAGGCCGAGGCCCGGGTGGTGAAGGAGATTCTGGCGACGGACCGGGTCGTGGTGGCGACCGGCGGCGGCTGCGTCGAGAACGAGGAGGTGCGGGACGCCTTGAGGTCGGTGTTCACGGTCTGGCTGCAGGCCCCGGCGGAGGTGCTGGCCGCCAGGGTGCGCGGAACCAGCAGGCCGTCGTTGACCGGCCGCCCGCCCGATGCCGAGGTCGGAAGCGTGCTCGCGAGGCGGCAGGACCTCTACCGCGACTGCTCGTCCCTGACCGCGTCCACCGACGCCTGCGGTCCAAAGGAATGCTGCGATGTCATCGAACACGCTTGGCGAGAACTTCAGGATCGTCACGTTCGGTGAGTCCCACGGCCCTGCGGTCGGCGTGGTGATTGACGGCGTGATGCCGGGTCTCCCCCTGACCGAGGCCGACGTCCAGGTCGAACTCGACCGCCGCAGGCCCGGCCAGAGCAGCCTCACGAGCGCCCGCGCCGAGCCCGACCGCGCCGAGATCCTGTCCGGGGTCTTCGAGGGACGGACCACCGGCGCCCCGATCTGCATCCTCGTGCGCAACCGGGACGCAAGGCCGGGCGACTACGAGGACCTCAGGGACGTGTTCCGGCCGGGTCACGGCGACTTCACGTGGCTCGCGAAGTACGGCATCCGCGACCACCGGGGCGGAGGCCGCCAGTCCGGGCGCGAGACCGTGGCCAGGGTCGCCGCGGGTGCGGTGGCAAGGCGCATGCTCGCCCGCCATGGCGTCCGGATTGTCGGGCACACGGTCGCCGCGGGCGGGGTCGTGGCGCGGGTCTTCGACGAGGCGGTCATCGAGACCCATCCGGTGAGGTGCGCCGACCCCGTGGCCGCGGAGGCGATGGTCGCCGTGATCCGCGATGCGGCCCGGGCCGGGGATTCCGTGGGCGGGGTCGTGGAGGTCCGCGCGACCGGCGTGCCTGCCGGCTGGGGCGACCCGGTCTTCCGCAAGCTCGACGCCCTTCTCGCCGGGGCGATGATGTCCATCGGGGGGGTCAAGGGGGTCGAGGTCGGCGAGGGCTTCGCCGCGGCAGGCATGCGCGGAAGCGACCACAACGACCCCATCACGCCGTCGGGATTCGAGACCAACCACGCGGGGGGGATCCTCGGGGGCATCTCGAGCGGCGCGCCGATCGTGGTCAGGCTCGCCGTGAAGCCCACCGCCTCCATCGCGCTGCCCCAACGGACCGTGGACGTGCACGGCGTGCCGCGCGAGGTCACGGTCCGCGGCCGCCACGACCCCTGCCTGTGCCCGAGGGTCGTGCCCGTGGCCGAGGCGATGATGGCTTTGGTCCTCGCCGACGCGTGCCTCGCGCAGCAGGCGATCTCCAAGTCACCGGCCGACCTCGAAGACCTGAGGGCCGCCATTGACCTCGCCGACTCCGACCTGGTCGCCTGTCTCGCCCGCCGCTTCGCGCTGGTGCAGGAGGTCGGCAGGCTCAAGCGGGCCTCGGGCGCCGCCGTCCGGCACCCTGCCCGGGAGGCCGAGGTCGCCCGCCGCTGGAAGCGCCTCGCCCGGGACGCGGGCCTCGACGAGGCCGTCGCCATGCAGGTGCTGGACGCGGTCCTGGCGGCGTCGCGCAAAGTCCAGCGGCGAGACACCTGACCAGGACCGAAGTTCGGTCCTCCAATGGGGAGGTCAGAACTGGACAGGCCGGAGCGTCCCCGGCGGGAAGTGCGCCATCGCCCGTGACGCCGACCACTTTTTGGGGGTTCCCGCCGGGGGGCGAGCCGTGGATGATGTCCGCTACAGTCCCAACCGGGCCGCCACGTCCTCGAAATCCGGGTCCTCGGCGTAAAGCCTCTCGAGGTCGCTGCGCGCCCGACGGCGCTGGCCGAGGTCCTCGTAGGCCAGGGCCCGTTCGTACCGGAGCGCCCGGAGCAGCACCTCGGAGCGGCCCTTCTTCTGGCGCAGGGCGCCCGTCAAGGTCTCCCGCGCCGCGTCCAGGAGCCCAAGCCCGCGCAGGGCCCTGGCCTTGTAAAGCAGCAAAGCGGTGTGGATCGGCGTCTCGTTCTCGACGCCTTCGGCCAATCGCACGACCTTTCGGAAGACGTCCTGGTCGCCCGGGAGGGCGGTGAGCAGCACCTCCGCGAGGGACAGGCTCACCACCACGTCGTCGGGTTCGAGTCGCTGGAGCCTTTCCAGGCAGGCAATCGCATCCTCCCAGCGCGCCTGACGCTGGTAGACCTCCACCAGGCCCAGCAGCACGCCGCGCAGGTCCGGCCCCACGTGCGCGGACACCTCGTCTGTGATGGGGAGAATCAGGGTGGAGGAGATGCCGTACTTCGAGAAGTAGCGGTCCAGATCGCTGTGCTCCTCGGCGGCCATCGCAAGGTAGGTCGCGGCTTCTTCGAGCCGCTCGTGCTTGAGCGCCAGGAAACCGGCGAGGTACGCGCCGTCGGCCAGGTGGACGGCCTCCTTGAGGTGCTCGAGGGCCTTGTCTTCGTTGCCAAGGACCGCCTCCCGGCACCCGGCCACCAGGGCCTGCTCGTCGTCCGGCGTGACGAGCCGCTTGAAGAAACCCAGGGTCAGCCGGTCTTCCGGGCGGACCGCCGGCACGGCCGGAGCGGAGTAAAACGCGGTTTTCCCGCCACCGGACCTCCCGCTCGGAAACGTGGTCGTGTAGAAAAGGCCTGTTCCCGGAATGCCGACCGTGGCCCGTTTCCCTCGGGAGCCAACGGTGACCTTCGCCCCTCGTGGCCCAAACGACACAGAGCCGCCTGCCTTGCTCAGGTTCAGGGTCACGCCCGGTGCGATCCTGATTCGTCTCCAGAAGCGGAAGCTCATCCGAAACCTCCTGTGACCCGTCGGGGTCCTGCGCCATCTTCCTTCTCGAGGCCGCGCGGCCAGATCCGATCGACGAGGAACCGCTTGCCGTCCCCCGGCTCAGGCGACTGGCAAACGCGCTTCAAGCGTACCGTCTCCGACACATCTTCCTCATCTTCTAGCGTACAGGCCGCAACGTGACCAAGTCCTGGTCAAGGCCGTGTCGCAACACATCGAGCCGCCCGGACACCGCGACCAGATGAGCCGCGGAAACAGGCCTCAGGCGGAACGGCAACAGGCTCGTGGAATCGAGGACCGTTCTTCGAGCGACCGAACCGTTGGGATGCGCGTGCAAGAAGGCCTCGGCCAGCCAGGCGATGGACCTGCTGCTCCTCGCCCCCGACATCCAGGAGGCGGTGCTGTTCCTGGAGGCCGGCACCCGCGTAACCGAGCGCTCCCTTCGCACCGTCGTTCGCCACGAGGACTGGCGGGAGCAGCATCAGGGAATGGGAGGCCATGGGCGGCTTGACGACGCGGCCTGATGCAAGCCGACGGTCCGGGAATCCCTGACGATCAATCCGCGAGACCCTGCCCCGATTGACCAGCGTCATCATGGTCGCCTGCATCACGGCGACCGTCGTGGCGGGTCCGTCCGGATCCGCGACGATCTCCCCGGTGCAGACAGTCAGGTTTCCTCCGGACTTCACGACGTGGCCACGGGCGGGTTTCGGAGGGATGCCGCCTGCTCCCGGACGGTCGTACAGACGGCATCCGGATGGGCATCGAGCAAGCCCTTCACGAACACGTCAGGGTGCCGGGCTTCGACCCCGAACCGCGACAACTCGCCCCTGGGGAAGTCCGAGAGGTTGAACGTCACGATGATGTCGGCCCGGGCGCGTATGGCAGCCGCGAGACGCAGCAGGAGGTCCCGGACGGAGGCCGAATGCAGGACGCACGCATCGAGAATGGCGATCGGGGGCATGCGGGAGTCCTTCAGTAGCCGAGTCCCAGATCCTGGGCGTCGGCGGCGAGTTCGTCGAGCACCTTCTTGCGGGCCTCCTCGTCCCGACGCTTGTAGGCGATCAGGTCGTCCATCCGGACCCGACGGTGCGTGCCGACCTTCCGGAACGGGAGCTTCCCCGACTCGAGCAGAGAGATGAAGTAGGGCCGGGAGACGTTGAGGAAGTCCGCGGCCTGTTGCGTCGTCACCTCGACGTGGACCGGGATGATGCTGACGGTGTTGCCGCT
>DYKK01000499.1 GCA_020722625.1 Anaeromyxobacter dehalogenans | reverse complement strand
GCTTCGTCGTCACGCGCCGTTCATCGCGTCCAACGTGGTCCTGACACTGACACTGACACTGCCACTGTCCCCTGTCACTGAACCTGTTTGCTGAACCTGTCCCTGCCTCGCCGAGGAGTCCGAGGTTCACCTGGCAATCGGTCGCGGGCGGCGCGAGCGGTGCTCGCGTCTCCAGGGGAACCACGAAGCAACCTGGTCGCGGTCTTCAACTGAGGCAACGCCCCAGGGATGGAAGGGGGGCTCGCGCCTCCAGGTTCGCGTCGAGTTTCTTCGTAGATCACGCTGTCGGATTGTGGTTCGGACACGGACTTGACTACCATCGAAGTTGGGCGCCGTAATCCCTCCGAATCGCCTGGAGGTCTCATGCCGGACCCGCGGGTGACAAGATTGCTCCACCGGCTCCTGGAAGCGGTTCGCGAGTGCGGAATCCCCTGCGCGATCGGGGGCGGCCTCGCCGTCAACCTCCACGGGGTCGAGCGGCACACGAACGACGTGGACGCCTTCTTCCGCGAGGAGGACCGGCAGGCGGTCCTGCGGGCCCTGCGCCGGGCGGGCTTCACGGTGGACAAGGTCTTCGGGGGGTTCCACTACGTGGCCTACGAGCCGAACGCGCCGGACCTGCGAGTCCGGATCGACGTGATGTTCCCGGCAGGCGACCCGGAACTTGCGGCCGTCGAGAACCCGGTCGTGATCGAGAAATGGGGCGAGCGCATCCCCGCCTTCCCCGTCGAGGTCCTCGTGCTGTCGAAGTTCTACTCGGACGAGCCTCTCGACCGGTGGGACATCGCGGCCCTGTACGAGCACGGATCGTTTGAGCCGGAGACGGTCCGTGTCCTCCTGGCGACCACCGACCCCGACCTGGTGCCGGACTTCGACGCCCTGATGGGGGAGATCCGAAGGCCGAGAGGTGGCCGCAAAAGACCCCCCCCACGCCGGAGGTAAGGCTCGTCGCGTGCCCGGGGGATGCGACGCGGGCCGGATGCGGACCCGCACGGCGCCCGCAGCCCTCGCGCGGACCCCGAAGCCGCCGCCAATTTCCGCAATTCTTTGAATAAACATGAAATCTACTTCGTTTCATTTCACCACCCTGGGGCCGCGACAAATCAGGGTGTTCCGTCGTTTTTCCGAGATCGGGATGGTGGAT
>DYKK01000168.1 GCA_020722625.1 Anaeromyxobacter dehalogenans | reverse complement strand
GTCGTCATGCCGCCTCCCCGCGACCGACGTTGTCCTGACACTGCCACTGCCACTGACACTGCCACTGACCCCTGTCACTGACCCTGTCCCCGGGGTCCGGCATCCGGGGTCCGGCATCCGGCATCCGGGGTCGCGGTGGACGTGGCCTCGTCGTCATGCCGCCTCCCCGCGACCGACGTTGTCCTGACACTGCCACTGCCACTGTCTCTGAACCTGCCCTCTGACCCTGTTCCTGAACTTCTCCAAGTACCCGCGGCTCCAGGTTCGCGCCGAGCCCGGATTCACGAGTCCCCCTCCCGTCGCTCGTCGCGGAACCGCTGCACCACGGGGAAGCGACGGCCCACCCCAAAGGCGCGCGAGGTCACCTTGAGGGCCAGGGGCGCCTGGCGCCGCTTGAACTCGGCCCGGGCGATCGCCCCGATCACCCAGTCCACGACCTTCCCGTCATGCCCGGCCCGGACCAGGTCGCGGGCGTCCAGCCCGTCCTCCACGTAGCCGCGGACGATCGGGTCCAGGGCAGGGTAGGGGGGCAGGGAGTCCTCGTCCTTCTGGCCGGGCCTCAGTTCGGCGGAGGGGGGCCGCGCGAGCGTGTCCTCGGGGATCACGGGCCGCTCGCGGTTGACCTCTCGCGCGACCTCATAGACGGCCTGCTTCGAGAGGTCCCCGATCACGGCGAGCCCGCCCACCATGTCCCCGTACAGGGTGCAGTAGCCCACCGCGAGTTCCGACTTGTTCCCCGTGTTCAGGACCAGCGCGCCCGTGCGGTTCGAGAAGGCCATCAGCAGGGTCCCGCGCACCCGGGCCTGGAGGTTCTCCTCGGTGACCCCCCACGGGAGGTCCCCGAGCCCCGGCTTCAGGACCGACACGAGCGCGTCCACGACGGGGTCAATCGGCACCTCCTCCAGCCGGATTCCCAGGTTCCGCGCGAGTTCCCGCGCGCCCTGGAGCGCGCTCGCGGACGTGAACCGCGACGGCATGGTCACCCCGCGCACCGCATCGGGTCCCAGGGCGCGGACCGCCAGGCACGCGGTCACCGCCGAGTCGATCCCGCCGGATAGACCCACGATCACGCCTGGGACCCCCAGTTTCCCGCAGAAATCCCGGATCCCGAGGCACAAGGCCTCCATGATCGCACGCGCCGGCGCCATTTCGGCCGTGCTCGGACGCGGAGGGGCCGCGCTCCCACCGGCGCCGGGCGCCCCGCCGGACACAGGCCCCCCCCCGTCGGCTATATCATTCAGTTGTGATATTCTATCTGCGATTTCAACAACGGCCAGGTCCTCGCGGAACGCGGCCCCGGTGAACAGGACGCTGCCGTCCCCGGACACGACGAACGACTCGCCGTCGAAGACCAGGCCGTCGTTGCCTCCGACCAGGTTGACGTAGGCCACGGGGACGCCGTGCCTCCGGGCGATGCCCGAAGCCAGTTCGAGCCGCGTGGTCAGTTTGCCGACCACGAACGGTGAGGCCGACAGATTCAGGATCAAGTCCGGGGCGGTCCGACCGAGGCCCTCGACCGGATCCTCGTGGTACGGCGGCCGTTTCCAGACGGCCTTGTCGTTCCAGATGTCCTCGCAGATCGTGACCCCGATCCGCCGGCCGCCCGCCTCGATGGGGACCGGCGCCGGTCCGGGCTCGAAATACCGCGCCTCGTCGAACACGTCGTACGTCGGCAGGAGCACCTTCCGGTGGACCCCGACCAGGCGCCCGTCGCTCAGCACCGCGGCCGCGTTGAACAGCGGCTTGCCGCTCGGCTCGGGGTTGGGCTGGGCGAACCCCACGATCACGACGGTGCGATGCCCGGCGGTGTGTCCGCGCACCGCGTCCAGCGCCCGCAGGTTGGCCTCGATGAACGATGACCGCTCCAGGAGGTCCATCGGCGGGTAGCCGGTCACGGTCATCTCGGGAAACAGGGCGAGGTCCGCGCCGTGACGGAAGGCTTGCTCGCAGGCGGCGATCACCTTGCGGACGTTCCCCTCGAAGTCTCCGACGATGGGGTTGATCTGTCCGAGGAGGACCTTCATCGCGGTGGATTATAGCCCAGGTCCGGACCGGCCCCGGAAGCGGTTCCGGCGGGCCTGCCCCCCGACGCGCCACGTTCCACAACGTCCGATAAGGGATATTATGTCAACTCGCCTGGGGGGCCGATGGCTTTGGGGGGCGGACGGGGATCGGGCGGCCGGCGCGAGTTGGACGCGGGGATGAGGGGCGAGTTGACATAATATTCAATGAATCCGTGGGGTTGAGGGCGTTGGACGCGGGGATTGTGAGCAAGGGGGAAGGCAATGGATCCGTTGGGTTGAGGGAGTTGGACGCGGAGGTTGAGGGGACGGGGGCGCCGGAGCCGCCGTGGAGCCGCTCGCGCTTCTTGGCATCCGTCGCTGCCATCGCCGATGCTGGTCGGTGGACCGTTCTTTCGCGACGTGACAGGAGGTGCGCGGTGGAACCCCTCATCGGCCTCGGAACGATCTTCCTGTCCTCCACGCTGGGAATCGCCGGGTCCTTCCTGGTCCTGTGGGTGCTCGTGAACCTGGCGGGTGGCGGTCGCTGAATCAGTGGCCGCCCAGCGTGCGCAGGACCTCCCGGACCCGCTCGCGGACCATCGAGTTGGGGTCGTCGCTCAGGGCCTGGAGGTCGGCAATGGCTTCCCGTGCCCGCAGCCGGCCCAGGGCCGTGACCGCCCGCAGGCGAACCCACGTATCCTCGTCGCGCAGCGCCTTCCTCAGCACCTTTACGACGCCGGTTCCCCCGGTCTGACCCAGGGCCCAGGCCGCGTTGGCCCGGGCCGGGGCGAAGGGGTCCTCCTCCAGGGAACGCACCAGGGCCGGCACGGCCTCCCTCGCCCGGATCGCCACGAACGCCTTGGCCGCGGTCGCCCGCACGTCCGGGTCCGGGTCCAGGACGACCGCGTCGGCCAGGGCCGCGACATCCTCCTTCGCCAGCCGCCCCTTCAGGTTCCCGAAGACCAGGCACGCCTGCATGCGGACATTGCGATCCCGGCATCGCAGGGCCTTGCCGACCACCCGACGGCCCCTGGAGCCCGCCCGGGAAACCCGCTCCAGCACTGCGGGTCCCTTCCTGGGGTCGCTCATCCAGCCCAGCACCTCGCGCTCGAAGTCGTCCGAGGCGAGGCGGTCCGCGTCGTCCAGGGGGTACGGTCGCTCCCGGGCCGCCGGATGCAGGCGCGGCCGCTCCTCGTGGACCGCCGTCCCGCCCTTTCCGGCGGACTCGACTGCCCCCACCCGCCCGCCGCCCCCTCCGCCCCCCGATCCGGGGGCGATCCCGGGGTCGGCCGGAAGATACGGGGACCGGTAGCCGTCAGGTGGGACCGTCCGCCCCCCCTCCCCCTTCCGGCACGCGACGGGAAGCGCCGCCAGCAACACCGACAAGAGCGACATCCATCGCCGGCAAACCATGTCCTTCCCTCCCGCGTTGCTGACCCAGGATCAGGATCGCGACGAATCCTCTGTAGAACGAGCGCGTCCATGTTACTACAATCCCGGCCGGCGACTCCCCGTGCCCGGGGCCGGGCGGGGCGCGCCGATGCGGATCGAGTGAGGCGAAGATGGAGCACCCCTGCGAGAAGCGAGAGCAGACCTGGAACCGAATCCAACAAGAACGCTTTGACCTGGTCGTGATTGGAGGGGGTATCACCGGCGCGGGCATCCTGCGGGACGCGGCGATGCGCGGTCTGAAGGTCGCCCTGTTCGAACGGGACGATTTCGCGTCCGGGACCTCCTCGCGGTCGTCCAAACTCATCCACGGGGGGTTGCGCTACCTGGAGTCGTTCAACCTCTCGCTCGTCTTCGAAAGCACGCACGAGCGGGCGAGGCTCATGAGGCTGTCCCGCAACCTCGTCCGTCCCCTCCCCTTCCTGCTGCCCGTGCACCGCTCGTCGCGCATCGGGCTCGTGAAGGTCACGGCCGGCATGTGGCTGTACGACCTCCTCGCCTCCTTCCGGAACTACCGGATGCACCGGGTCCTCGGTCGTCGCTCCCTGCTCGCCCGGGAGCCGGCCGTCCGCGCCGACGGACTTCGCGGCGGCGTCCTGTACTACGACGCGATGACCGACGACGCCCGCCTGACCCTCGAGACCCTCCTGGACGGGGTGGAGGCCGGGGGCCTGGCGTTGAACCGGGCCGAGGTCACGGGGCTCGCGGTGACCGCGGGGCGCCTCCGGTCCGTGGCGGTGACGGACCGCCTCACCGGCCGCGAGGCGGAGGTCGCGACCGGGTGCGTCGTCTGCGCGGCGGGCCCGTGGACCGAATCCGTGCTCGCGCGCCTGGGGGCGGCCGAGACCGGGCCGCGCCTGCGGCCGACCAAGGGTGCACACATCGTCCTGTCGCGGGACACGCTTCCCCTCGACCACGCCGTGGTCATGTCGTCGCCGGTGGACGGGCGGGTGATGTTCGCGATCCCGTGGCGGGGCGCGACCGTGGTCGGAACCACCGACACGGATGTTCGCCCGGCGCCTGCCGAGGACGCCTCCACCGCGGCGGACCGGGTGTTCGCGGACCGGGAGGACGTCGAGTACTTGCTGGCCTCCATTCACCACTACTTCCCCGGGATCCGGGTCGGGCTCGATGATGTGGTCGGGACCTGGGCGGGGCTTCGCCCGCTCGTCGCCCCGCGACCCAAGGACGGCGTGGAACGGGGGCTCACGCCGTCCCAGGTCTCGCGCGAGCACGAGATCACCGTGGACCCGCGAGGGGTCGTGACCGTGGCCGGCGGAAAACTGACGACCTACCGGCTGATGGCGGCCGAGACCCTGTCCCGCGCGCGCCCGTTCCTGCCCGACGCGGCCCGGGGGCGGACCCGGACGGGCCGTGTCCCCCTCCCCTACTCCCGGGGTCTGCGGGACGAGGCGGCCGTCGGGGACCTGGTGTCCGAGGCCGCCCGGAGGTTCCCGGTCTCCCCGGAGTCCGCGCGGCACATGGGGTTCACCTATGGCAGCAACCTGTTGAAAATATTGTCTGACCACGCAAGCGAGGACCCGTCGCTCCTGGCGCCGATCGTGCCTGGTCTGCCGGTCTTGCGCCTCGAGGCGGTCCACGCCGCTCGCCACGAGTTCGCCCTGGCCGTTTCGGACGTGCTGTGCCGTCGCACGCCTCTGTTTTTCCTGGACCGGAGACAGGGCCTCGAGGCCGCGCGGGATATCGCCGGCCTGATGGGCGCCGCGCTCGGCTGGGACCAGGAGCGCCGGGACCGGGAGGTCAGGGAGGTCGAATCCCTGGCCCGGGCTCATGCCGCGTTCCGGAGCGGGCCCGCGTGAGGGTCGCGATCACCCGGGAATCCAGCGGTTTCACGCGGATCGAGCGCGACACCGGGAGCGGCCGGAGGTCCCGCGCGCCGGCCACAGGGGGCCGCCCGCCGAGCCGGGGGTCGGACCAGTTCAGGACCGCCACGCGCGCATCCAGGAACGGGGTGGCCGGGACGGTTCCGGACAGGTCGAAGCGGACCCGACCCCGTGCGGCGAAGGCGAGCCAGGGGAGCGGAGCGAGGTCCTCGCATCCCCAGGGTCCGACCACGTCCATGACGGCCACCGGGTACGAGGCGTCGATCCGGCGAAGCCCGTCCAGAAACGCCTGGAGTTCGCGGACGGCGTGACCGTGACCGTCCGCGCGGAAGGGGTGGCGCAGGTGCAAGAGCGGCGGATGGGCCTCCAGGAAGCGCAGGGCCGGGGACCCGAGGAACGCGAGCGCGGTCCGGTCCGGGGAAACGAGCAGGCCGATGCGGGTCGGACCCCGCCGGAAGTCCGCCACCGCCTCCCGCAACGCCCGCACCAGGAACCGGTCGTTGCCTGCGTGCGACACGATCCGGTCGGCGGAGCGGGGGTCCGCCGGGTGGTGCACGAAGACGACCTCGGAGGCCCCGGCCTCGGTCGCGGCGGCCACGAGCGCCGGCCCCGCGAGGCTCGCCCCGCCGTGCGTCACCCGCACGTCCTCGAACCCGGCCAGGCGGGCCTTGCGCACGACCCGATAGACCCCCGACGCCTTCAGCAGGTCCGTCCCGGCGACCCACACACGCCTCCCTGCGGCCTCGGGGTCCGACGCCTCGATCGCGTCCTCGAGAGCGGCCACGAAGTCCTCCTGCGGGAGCAGGGACACGTGGACACCCGGGCATCCGGCCCGGAGCACGCACTCGCGGCAGGCGGCAAGGCGCACCAGGCCGACCTCGTCCCCGAGGCTCCGGTCGGCCGGGACCTCGCCGTCGTGCTCGCGGAACGTCGCCCGCTCGTAGTGATCCAGCTCGACGCCCGCCAGGACGTCCCGGAACAGGCAAGGCGGGAGGTTGAACAGCTTCGTCCGGAAGCCCACGCGGATCCCCTCGCGGACCACGTCCCGGACGGCGCGAACGGTGTCCGGAAGCCCCACCATGAGGTCCGCCGCGGCCTCGAAGTTGGCCTTGGACAGGATGACGGGCTGGAACACGAGCAGGCGCACACCCAGCCGGTGCAACAGGAGCGCGAGGTCCACGAGCCGGTCCACATTGCGGCGATTGACGAGCGTGAAGGTGTTCAGGCGGACGACGCGGTCGCCCCCGTGCGTGCGGACCGCGTTCCGGACCGCCTGGACCGCGCGGGCGAACGAGCCTTCCCTCCCGGTCAGGCCCTCGTGCGTCGCGGCGTCGGGGCCGTGAATGGAGACGCCCATCGAGGTCAGCCCGGCCTCGACCGCGGCCCGGAAGAAGTCGGGTTGCCCGAGCCGCCAGCCGTTCGTGGTCACGGCCACGCGGCGGAATCCCGCCTCGCGAGCGAACCGGACCAGTTCCAGGAAATCCGGGCGGATGGTCGCTTCCCCCCCGGTGAACGAGACCTCGTCGTAGCCGTTCGCCGCGCCCCAGCGGATCCGGGAACGGACCTCGTCCCGTTTCATCCACTTGGGATACCCCGGGACCTCCCGGTACCCGCGCTGGTAGCAGAACAGGCACCGGTTGTTGCAGCCGATGCCCGTCTCGATGACGAGGGTCTTCTTGTGGAGCGCCGCCATCGGGGTGATTATAGACCTGCGAAGAAACCTGAGATGGGGGCGAGGGGCCTGGATCGGGGTTGGACGCGGGGAGGTGCTGAGCCCGCCTCGACATCCCGTCCCCCGCGACCAACCTCGCACTGACACTGTCACTGCTCCTGACACTGACTCTGACACTGACACTGTTACTGATACTGTTTCTGATACCGATACTATTCCTGATACTGTTTCTGAACCTGTCCCCCGACCCTGCGCCGTGACAGAGGGCAGATTCAGTGGACAGGTTCAGTGTCAGTGTCAGTG
>DYKK01000167.1 GCA_020722625.1 Anaeromyxobacter dehalogenans | reverse complement strand
CGCGAGCCCCTGCTCGCCGCTTCGCGTCCCCGCGGGTTCAGGACGCGCGGCGCGCCCGGGACGCGACCTGGGCCAGGAAGGCCTGGAGCCGGTTCTCGGTGTGGGTGGACTGGAGGCCCTCGTAGGTGAGCGTGGCCATCTCGACTCCCGGCAGGTCGCGGCGGATGGCGGGGATCAGGGCCTGCGTGACCGTGCCGAGCATGCAGTGGTGGCACATCACGTTCAGGACCCCCGCGGCCCCGGCCCGATGCAGTTCGTGGAAGCGGTGGAGGTTCAGGGAGAGCAGGCGGTCAATCCAGTAAGAGCAGTAGCGTGCCGCCCCCTCCCGGACCTCGGGGAAGTGTCCTTCCTGCGGGGTGCGGATCGAGTCGGGGAACTGGCGGTCCACCAGGCGGCGCACGGCCCGGGTCAGGGACCACAGGCCGCGGGTCGCGAGGCTCGCGAACGGGCGGTCGCGCCGGGCCAGTTCCTCGGACCACTGCTCGGTCCCGAGCCACGACACGTCGATCAGCATGCACGAGGTCCACACCTCGAAACCGGCCTCGCGCAGGCGGTCGTAGAGGCGGTCGTTCGCGTGGGGGTTGACCCGGGTGTAGATGTCGCCCGCGACGCCGACCTTGGGCCGCGTCCCCGCGTCGGGCCGGAGGCGGATCGCCTGGAAGCGCTCGACGCACTCGCGCAGGGCCCGGAAGAACCGTCCGTGGGCCAGCCCGTCCTCGATGGCACGCAGGTTCTGGGCGTGCACCCGCGCGGCCTCGCCGGGATGGACCTCGTATCCCTCGGTTTCCACCTTCCACTTGTGCAGGCGGTCGATCGCGAGCAGGCCCAGGACCAGGCGGGCGATGTATCCCCGGCCCAGTTCCGCCATGGTGGGCGGGTCCGCGAGGTTCAGCAGGGTCACGCGCTCCAGGCCCACGCGGCGCAGGACCTGGTTCATCGCCATCATGTACTGCGGCAGGAGGCAGGGCCCCAGGTACGACGGCCCGTAGAAGCACGCCTCCTCAGGCACGAAGTCGGGGCGCCGGGCCGCGCGCAGGAGGTCGCCCAGGAACGCGACGTACGGGTGACACTCCCGGCCGTAGGCATGGCGGAGCCCGATCTCGTGCGACTCGGCGTCCGTGGGGGGGAGCAGGCGCACGCGGCACCCGGCGCTCCGCAGGGCCCCGACCAGGGCGTGGGCGTGGTCCGAGAAGCGCGGAATCCAGTACGTGTAGTCGCGCAGGGGGCGGGTCGCGGTCCCGGGCGGCGCGGCCACCTCGTCGTGGAACGGCGCGGAAGGCCGCGGGCGGCGGCCCGCGTCGCGCACGGTCCGCGCGAAGGCCTCGATCCGGGTCACGAGCCCGGCCTCGGCCTGGTGGTCGTCGAACTCCAGCACGATGTGGGGCGTGTCCGCGAGGACCTCCTCCAGGTACTGGTCCACGAAGGCGTCCGGACCGCACCCGAAGTTGGTGACCACGACCCCGACCAGGCGGGGATCGCGCCGCACGATGCGCGCGGCCTTGAGCAGGGTGCGCCCCTGCCCCCACCGCACGCGCCTCCAGTAGTCCGGCAAGCGCTCGTCCTCGAGCGGCAGGAAGTCCAGGGGGATCGGCTCGAGGCCCGCGGCGCGCAGGCGGCGCGCGAGGTTCAGGTTCAGGTGGCGGTCCGCGGTGTTGTACGGGCGGCCCAGGAGGACCGCGCCGGTGCGACCCGACCGGCCGAGGTCGTCCAGGGTCCGGCGTCCCTCGTCCCGGCACGCGGCGCGAAACGCGCCCTGGGCCTTCCGCGCCTCGGCCAGTGCGAAGCGGGCCTCGTCCGGCGTCACGCCCAGGACCTCGCCGGCGATGCGGACGAAGTGCCCCTCCTCCCCCCGGACGGGGAATTCGAGCGTCAGGACCTCGGCGCCGTCGAGGTGGGCCCGCACCACGTAGGGCGCGGCCTGCGTGTAAGGGCAGGCGTACCACTCGCGCGCCTCGCCCGGGGCCGCGAAGAGCCTCACGTGCGGGAGGAAGACGCGGCGCGCTCCGGACGCGACCAGGCCGTGGACGTGCCCGAACAGGACCTTGATGGGCTGGCAGAACTCGGCCGGGACCCGCGCCAGCCCCAGGGCCGAGACCTCGCGGTCGGTCGGGCCGGACAGGCGCACCTGGAAGCCCAGGGCCTGGAAGAAGGTCCGCCAGAACGGGAGGTGGTCGAGGAGCGTCAGGGCCAGGGGGAACGCGACCTCGCCGCGGTCGGACGCGGACCGCGGGGCGTCGCCCCACTCGCGCATCAGGAGGCGCTCGCGGGCCGCCATCGCGTCCGAGGCGGGCACGGGCCGCTCCTCCCCCCGCTCCCACCGCCCGCACACGCTGCCGAACCAGGAGCGCCGAGGTTCCGAGGCCACGACCGTGACCCGCTGGACCTCGCACAGGTTCTCGCAGGAGCGGCACTCGAAGGTCCGCACGTCCACGCGGCCGACCGGGGCCTCGAACCCGAGCAGGGGCCGCTGCCGGCGGGCGCTCCGTTGTCGCGCGATCAAGGCCGCGCCCAGGGCCCCGGACAGCTCCGGGTGGGGCGGGACCGTGACCTCGCGCCCCAGGAGGGCGGTGAAGGCCGCCTGGACCGCCGAGTTGCGCGCCACGCCCCCCTGGAACAGCACGCGCCGGCCCACGGGGAGCGACCCCACGACCTTGTCGAGGTAGTTGCGCGCGATGCCGTACGCGAGGCCCGCGCACAGGTCCGCGACGGGCCTCCCGGATTGCACGTGGTGGACCAGGTCCGAATCCATGAAGACCGTGCAGCGGCTGCCGAGCCGGGCGGGGGATCGGGAGCGCAGGGCCTCGCGGGCGAAGTCCGTCCCGATGGCGAGGTCCAGCCGGGCCGCCTGCTCCTCCAGGAACGCCCCGGTCCCGGCCGCGCAGGCGCGGTTCATCTGGAAGCGGGTGACCCGTCCGCGTTCCAGGCGGACGTACTTCGAGTCCTGGCCCCCGATCTCGAAGAGGGTGTCCGCGTCGGGGTCCACAAAGGCCGCGTACCGGGCCTGGGCCGTGATCTCGTCCACGGCCTCGTCCGCGTCCGTGACGTGGAGCGCGACGTGCCGCCCGGACCCGGTCGTGACCGCCGCGGCGACCCGCACGCCCACCGGCAGCCGGGACCGGAGTTCCTCGAAGGCGCGCCGGACGGCCCCGACCGGCTTTCCGGCCGTGGGGAGGTACGAGGACGCGACGAGACGCCCGCCGTCGTCCAGGGCCACGGCCTTCGTGCTGACCGAGCCCACGTCGAGCCCGATGGAAATCGTATCCAGATGGTCATTTGTGCAAGAAATCGGGGCCCCGTCTCCGTCCGCGGTCGAGGGCGGCGCAAGCAGGGGGTCGAGCCGCGGGCCGTCCTCCGGCGTCTCCTCGACCGAGTCCACCCGCCGGCGGATCTCCGACAGCGGAATCGTTTCCGGCAGCGGGTCGTTGCGGGCCGACAGCGCGGCCCCGAGCGCGCCCATCACCTGGAAGGGCTCGGGGCGCACCAGGTCCCCGTCGCGCAGGCCCAGGACCTCGCGCAGGGCCCGCACGACCCCCTCGTTGGCCGCGACCCCGCCCTGGAACAGGATCGGGGGTTCCGGCGGGCGGCCGTGGCACACGCTCGCGAGGTAGTTGCGGACCAGGGCGAAGCACAGGCCCGCGGCGATCTCGTCCGGGGGGCAGGCGCGTTGCTGCAAGTGGATCAGGTCCGTCTTGGCGAAGACCGCGCAGCGGCCCGCCATGCGGGCGGGGCGCGGGGCCCGGGCCGCCATGCGTCCGAGGTCCTCGATCCGGACCCCGAGGCGGTCCGCCATCTGGTCCAGAAAGGCCCCGGTCCCGGCCGCGCACAGGTCGTTGAAGGCGTGGTCCGCGACGAACGGGCGTCCGTCCGCGTCGCGCTCCACCCGCGCGAACTTCGAGTCCTGACCCCCGATCTCGACGATGCTGCGGACCTCGGGGTGCAGGGTCCAGGCCGCGGTCGCGTGGGCCATGACCTCGTTCATGCGGGGCAGTCCGAGCGCCCCGGCCAGGAGCCGCTGCCCCGATCCGGTCACGCACCCCGCGCGGATCGGCGCGTCGTCGAGGACCGCGAGCGCCCGGTCCAGCACGAGGCGCGCGGCGACGACGGGCCGCCCGTCCGTGCGCCGCCACTCCTGGAAGCGGACCTCCCCGCCCGGTCCCAGCACCACGACCTTCAGGCTGACCGACCCGACGTCAATCCCGAGGATTGCGCCATGCTGGGGCCCTTGCGCTTGCCGAGAATGAAACGTGGGCATGGCGCAATCCTCAGGCCGCGTTACTCCTCCCCCCAGAACCGGAAGAACAGGTCCTCCCAGTGGGTCAGGCGGTCCTCGCGCAGGGTGATGCGCGTGAGCCACGCGAGGCTGTTCAGTTTCGTGATCGCGTTGATGTCCGCGTCGCCCCGGTGGGGGACCGCGAAGAGGCGCCCGCAGAAGTCCCGGTTCACGCAGTCCACCTGCTCGTAGAACGTCACGAGCCGCCGCAGGTTCCAGTCGGGGCGGCGGCCGTGCCTCTTCAGGGCGTACTGCGCGAACAGGTACATCGAGACCACGCGATAGACCGTGTCGCGCTCGGACGCGAACGGCAGGTGCGTCTCGACCATGGGCCGCAGGCGGTCCAGGATCGGGCACCCGCTCGTGACCATGTACACCCCGATGAGGGACGACAGGAGCGTCTGCGCGGTGCACCGGGTCGTGTAGGTGCGCTCCTCGACGGCGACCGACACCTCCGCCGGCCGGTACGAGGCCACATCCTTGAAGTACTCGACCACGTCCACAAGCCTCGCGGCCACCGGGCAGTGCGTGTGCGCGGGGCGGGTCAGGGGGCAGACCCTGCACCGGTGGAACTCGAGGACCGTCCACGTGGGCAGGTCGCTCCCGGGCTCGCCGAGCAGTTCCAGGGTGTCGGGGTGGAGCAGGAGGTGGAACTCCTTGTCTTCGCCGCCTTCGAACGAGATCGAATACCGGATCGTGAGGGGTCGTGGGGTCGTCATCGCAGTCGCATCCATCGCATGTCTCGCATCCGACGCGGGAACTCGTTGTCCCTCGCCGTCGTCATCCCGGTTCGTCGAGACGCCGCGGATTGAAGATCCCGTCCAGCAGCGCCCCGGTCTGCCCGCCCGTCAGGTCAATCGTCGCCGCGTGGAACCACTCGCCCTCGGGTCCGGCGAGGAACGAGACCACGCGGGCCACCTCCTCGACCGTGGAGAGCCGGCGCGCCGGGGTCCCCGCCGCGATCTCGCGCCGGACCCGGGCCCACTCGCCCGGCTCGAACGCCCGCTGGACCGCGACCGTGTCCACGAGCCCGAACTTCAGCATCATCACCCGGTATCCCATGGGGCCGATCTCGTGGCCCAGGTGTCGCACGTACTGCTCCAGGGCCGCCTTGGCCGCCGAGACCAGCCCCCACCCGGTCACGACCGAGTCCACCATCGGGTTCGAAAAGGCGATCAGGCGCGCCCCGTCCGCGAGCAGGTCCCGGTCCAGGAGGGCCTGGGTCCAATAGACGAAGGAATCGCTCATCGCCTCGAAGGTCTTCCGGAAGTGCGCGGGCTCGAAGCGCTTGCGGCCCGGGGCGAAAAAATGCCCATACGACGCGTTGGCGATCGCGTGCACCAGGACCCGCACCGACCGGGGCCCGGCCACGGTCGCCAGTTCCTCGGTCCCCCGCCGGACCTCCTCCGGGGTCGCCGCGCCCGACTGCACCAGGTGGCAGCGGCGTCCCGCCCCCTGGACGTCGCGGGCCACGGCCTCGGCCTGCTCGGGGTAATGGCCCCGGTGCATCCCGAACACGTTCAGGCCCGGCGAGCGCGCCAGGGCCCGGGCCACCGCGCCCCCGGTCCCCCCCGTCACCCCGAGGATGACCGCCCATTCTCCATCCGACGTCATCGCCTCCCC
The DNA here is from genome assembly GCA_020722625.1 of Anaeromyxobacter dehalogenans. Lineage (GTDB taxonomy): Bacteria > Myxococcota_A > UBA9042 > DTJE01 > DTJE01 > DYKK01. The sequence continues at coordinate 1,381 of DYKK01000167.1, read as the reverse complement.
CTCGCGTTTCCGCGCGACCGTCACACGTCCATCTCCTGGTAATCCGCCACCGCGAACACGCGATCGGCCCTGTCCGCGGCCCCGTGCGCGGCCAGCCAGTCACGGGCCTCCGCCACGACCGCGTCCACGTCCGCGTCGTCGTGCAGGGGGTCGTGGTGCGTGTGGCCCAGGCGCCTCGCGTCCGTCTCCAGGAACACCCGCGCCGCATAGTCCCCGGTCCCGTGGCCGAACCCGGCCTTGCCGGCCTCGTACTCGCCCCGCGTGAACTGCGCGTCCTGGATCAGCAGGTCGGCCCGGTCCACGTGCGCCCGGAGCCCCTCGGGGACCGAGTCCGTGTTCTCGTGGTCCGTCAGGATCACCAGCACCTTGCCGGTCGGCCGTTCCTCGAACCGGTACGACACCGTGTATTCCGGGTGCAGGGCCTTGTACATCCAGACGACCAGGCACTCGTCCAGCGACGCCCGGGTGAACGGCACCGCGCTCACGGAGCCGCCCGAGCGCAGGTGCTCGAACTCGTCCACGCGCACCAGGTGAAACCCCTCGACCGGGTGGACCAGGAGGACCTCGCGCCCGATGGGATCGATCTCCCGGCAGTCGAACCGGTTCGCGACCCGCGGGAAGTCCACCGGGAAATACGGGGCCTTCATCAGGCATTCGAGCATCTCGCGGGGTCCGACGCCGTGCTCGCGGGGTCCGACCACGCACACCCGCGCGTCCCGCGCGTGCGTGTGCGGCGCGAGCGGCAGCCCCTGCGTGTGGTCGTGGTGGTAGTGGGTCATCAGGACGTGGAGGTCGCGCCTCCCCTCCCGCAACAGGTCCCGCGAGGCCGGCACCAGGCCCGAGCCCCCGTCCACCACCAGGGCCGTGCCCGCCGGGATGCACGGCGACGCGGCCCGGTAGCAGGTGGTGTTGCCCCCGTATCGGGAGGTCTCGGACCGCGACACGGGCGATGACCCTCGCGTCCCGTACGCCTTGACCGTCATGGCTTGTCCTCGCCGAGGCCGGCGCGCATGATAGCATGATTCCCGATGGCCCCCCCGGGTGGTATCATCGCCGGGACCGGCGACCGGGAGTCCCTGTGCCCCGCATGTGTCCCGTCTGCGGTTCGCGCTTCCCCGACGACGTGCGCGAGTGCCCCTCGGACGGCGCCGTCACCTATCGCGTCCACGCCGCGGACGACCTCGTCGGCCGCCGGATTGACGGTCGCTTCGAGGTCCTGGAGCGCATCGGCTCCGGGGGCATGGGCACCGTGTATCGCGCGCGGCAGGTCTCGACCGACCGCATGGTCGCGGTCAAGGTCCTGCGGTCCGAGTTCCTCGACGATGAGTCCGCGCTGAGGCGCTTCTTCCGCGAGGCCCGCGCCCTGAGCCGGCTGACCTCC
>DYKK01000166.1 GCA_020722625.1 Anaeromyxobacter dehalogenans | reverse complement strand
GAAGAGGCGACGCGAGGATGACGTCCGTCGAGCCTCACGCCCACATCCCCGTCGAAATCCGGTACACTACGCCTTCCCCGGGGGGCTCATCCCCGGGGGATTCGCGGTTACAAGTCCGCGAATCGGAAAGGATAAGGGGGATCGTTTCGCGATGATGGCCGCCCTCACCGTCCTGTCCCTGGTCGTCCAGGGATGGGACCCCACACCGGACGAGGAGGTGCGGTTCTGGTCCCTGGTCTATGGGGTGGACCCCGCGGTCGCGCTCGCCGTCCAGGAGGTCGAGAGCGGCCGCGCACCGGAACACCGCAGGGACCTGGTCGTGTCCCAGGGAAACTACGGGAGGTTCCAGGTGCGCTGCACCACCTGGGGGCCGTACTTCGGACTTCGCGATTGCTCGGAGTTGCTGGACCGCCACCGGAACATCCGGATCGGCCTTCGGATCCTGCGCAAGTTCCAGGACCGGTTCGCGAGCCGGGACGGCCAAAGATGCCGGTGCCCGAACGGCGCCGGGCACCACTGGACCGCCCACTACAACGAGGGCGCGATCGTCGTCCCCGGGGGCCGGGGCGAGACCTACGGGAAACTCGTCGCCTCGCGGGTCCGCCGGATGGAGCGCCTCGCGCGCGCCCACGCATCCCCTCGAGGAACCCGCCCCCTCTCAGGAGCGCGTCCCACGGGCGCCCCCGCCCCCCGTGAAGCCGTGATCCCCGCTCGCGGCTGGACGCGCGCGCCCCTCCTCGCATCCCGCCTTCTTCACGAACTCCGCCGTCTCCTCCACCGGGGTGCGGTCGCCCCTGGCCATTCAGCCCTTTCGATTCGGACCCCGGGAACGACGCCACAGGCTCGATAGGGCGGCCCCCACACGGCGCACGAGCGACGGCCCGGACGAGTCCCCCGGGGAGGTCACTCGAAACGCGCCGGTCGGGTCCGGACCCAGGACGGTGCCCGCGGCCTCCCGCAGGGCCTTCCGGAAGTGATACACGGACGAGAAGCGCGCCGCCGGGTCCCGGGATAGCGCCCGGTGGATCACCTCCTCGAGAGCCTCGGGCACGTTGGGTTGCAGGGTCCCGATGCGATACGTCGGGATGGGCTGATCGGACCTGAGATAGGCGATGTAGGCCTCGGTGGACGAGTCCTTCACGTGGACCGCCCGGACCCCGCACAGGAGTTCGTATGCCACCGCCGCCAGCGAATAGAGGTCGGACCTCTCGGTGAACAGGCCGTCCCGCACCGATTCCGGGGCGAGGTAGGGCGGGCTCCCCGGCCGCCATCGGGCGGTGCTCGTCGAGACCGCGGCCCCCTCGGTCAGCGGTTTCGCGCTCCCGAGGTCGAGGAGCCGGACCCGCCAGGTCCCGGGGGGGGACTCCTCGACCGCGATGTTCCCGGTCTTGAGGTCCCGGTGGACGATGTCGCGGCCGTGCATCTCGGCGAGCCCGTCGCACACCGCCTCCGTGATGAAGACGACCCGGTCCACCGGGAAGACCTTCCTCTCCTTCAACAGCACGTCCAGGGTTCGGCCCGCCACGAACTCCATGGCGAAGAACGGGCGTCCGTCCTGGGTCACCCCGGTGCGCAGGATGCGGGGGAAGATGGGGCTTCTCAGCATGGCGAGGTACGCGGCCTCGCGCTTGAGGGCGGCGACCGCGGCCCGCCCCGACTGGTCCACGTGCATCCCGTGCAGGACCTTGACCGCGACCTGCCGGCGGCCCACCGACAGTTGTTCGGCCAGATAGACGCGCGCGTACCCGCCGAACCCCAGTTGCCGGACGACCTGGAAATCGCCGGCCAGCACCACGCCGATGAGGGGGTCGCTCTCGGCCATTTCGCCCCGCGGATGAGGTGTCAGGAACCTTCGGGCCGCAGGATCACGACCACCGGCTCGCAGCCAAGAACCCGTCGCGCCGCGGCGACGGCGGCCTCGGGAGGCACGGCCCGGACCCGGCGTCCGATGTCCAGGAAGGAATCATACCCCAGGGGCGTCCCGTTGTACGAGCACATCCAGTGGGCGACGGCCCCCTTCTTCTGAAAGGACAGGGCCTCAACCCCGGCGAGGTGGTCCGCGGCCCGACGCAGCAGGTCGGGGACCTCCGCCGCCCCTCGCGCCAGCCGATCCACCTCGCCGCGCAGGGCCGCGAGGGCCCTGCCCTCGGTCCCGGGCCGGACCGCCGCCGTGACGACGACGTACCCGCCCCGCCGCAACGCGGACAGGGTGGCGCCCACGGAGTAGGCGATGCCGAGGTCGTCCCGCAGGACCCGAAACAGGGGGCCGCTCATCATCGAAAGGGCGGACACCGCCACCCGCGCCGCCAGGAGGTCCGGGGACGCGAGATCGGGCCCGGGCCAGGCCAGGCCGACGTGGCCCTGGCGGAAGGGTCCGGTCACGACCGTCGCTTCGGCCTGTCCGTGCGGCCCCGGCCGGTCGCCGAACCCGCGGGACCCCCCGGCGACGGCGCATGGCGGCGGGACCGGTGGCCGGGGAGCCTGGGCCCTCCCGCGCAACGCCGCGCCGAGGACGGCCGCCACGGGTTCGGCCTCGTGGTCCCCGACGACCGCCACGGTCAGGGCCGAGGGGTCCCAGACCCCGATCGCGTCACGCAGGCGGTCCGGCGTCAGCCGGGACAGCACGTCGGGCCGGCCCAGGGGGTCGAGTCCGTACGGGTCCCCCTGGAACAGCCGTGACAGGAGTTCCCGGACCAGGAGGGCCTGGGGCCGGTCCACGCGCGAGCGGATACTCTCGATCAGGAGGTCGGCCTCCCGCCGCAGGTCTTTCGGGTCAAGGTCGGGCCCGGCCAGGCACTCCGCGAGGAGGTGGGCCGCGGCCATGACGTTTCCGGCGGGGACGTCCAGCCACGCGGACATCACCGAGTAGCCGGCATTCAGTCCCACGGCCGCGCCCAGGGCGTCGAACTCCCGCATCACGTCCGGACCGGACCGTCCCCCGGCCCCGCACAGGTGCACGCGGGCCAGGAGGGCGTGAAGCCCGTTGTCGCCGGCCGTCTCGCGTTCCAGGCCGCCGGCCGCCTGGACCCGCACGGCCACGGTCCCGTGCGTCCGGTCCCGCCAGTGCAGGAGCACGCCCCCACCGGGGGGCACAACGCGCCGAGGCGGGGACGCGGCGACCACGGCCGCGGGGGCGCGAAAACGTCCGGGGCCGCCGGCCACCCCCTCGACCGGTCCCACGAGGACCCAGGCCGCCCGCCGCCGTCCCAGGTAGGCGCGGGCCGTGGCCGCGACCTCCGCCGGGGTCAGGGCCAGGACCCGTGCGAGATAGCGCTTCAGGTATCCGGGTCGCCCGGCCGAGGCCGTCTCGTGGCCCAGGGTCCCGGCCCGTCCCTGGGCCGTCTCGGCCAGGCGCATCGCGGTCGCCACCACGTCCTGACGCACGGCGGCGAGGTCCCGTTCGGACGGGGGGGTCGCGAGGGCCTCCGCGAGCACCTCCGCGACCCCTTCGATGGCCCGACCCAGCCGGTCCGGGTGCGCGGAACCGTGGACAAGGAAGGTGCCGCCGTGGACCGGGGTGTACGAGAACGATCCGACCTCGTTGACCAGCCCCGTCTCGCGCCGCCAGGTCTCGAGGCGGGAACCCCGCATCTCGCCCAGGAAGGCCGAAAAGCAGTCCAGGGCGGGGACCGCGGGGTGGAACAGGGGCGGAATGGGGAAGCCAACACAGAAGTAGGCTTCGGCCGCCTCGCGGACGTCCCGTCGGACCCCGGCCCTCCCGGGTCCCGCCCGGGGGATGCGCGGGCGGACGACGGGCGCCGGATGGGCGTCGAACCGGGACATCTCGCTGTCCAGGTACCGGGCCACTTCCTCCCATGGGCGATTGGCGACGACCGAGATCACGAGGTTGTCCGGCCGGTAGAACCGACCGTGGAACCCCGCGATCTCGTCGCGGGCCAGCCGCTTTACGGTGTCGCGTGTCCCGAGCACGCGGCGGCCGTACGGATGCCCTGCGTATCGCTCCTCGAACAGGGTCCGGGTGCACGTGAGGCTCGGGTTTTCCTCCTCCCGCGCGATCTCCTGGAGGATCACGCCGCGCTCCCGCTCGATCGCCTCCCGGGGCAGGTCGGGCGCCAGGACGTGATGGAGCAACACGCGCAAGACGTCGCCGATGGAAGGCGCGGGGAAGGTCGCGTGGACCACCGTGTAGTCCTGGGAGGTCCAGGCGTTGACCGAGCCCCCCGCGGCCTCGACCGCCTCGCCCAGTCCCTTCCGCCCGAATCGCTCGGGGCGACTCTGGAACAGGAGGTGCTCCAGGAAGTGGGCCACGCCGCGCTCCTCGTCGCCCTCGAAGGCGGCACCGGCCCGGACCCAGACCTGGACGCACGCCGCGTCCGCGCGCGTGAACGGCTCGAACACGACCCGCGCGCCCCGGATGGTCGCCAGGGTCCAGGAATCGGTCCTAGAACGTCGTGTGCGCTGCATCCATCACCCGCTGCGCCAGGGCCACGGCGCCGTTGAACCCGAAAAACGGCATCGGATAGAGGGCGTGCCGTTGTGTGGCCGGATATCCCAACTCGACGACGAAGGTCAGGTGGCGGTTCAGGACGAGGCGCTGGACCGCGGACCCGACCGCCACCGGCACGGGGCGCTCCGCCGCGACCTCCAGAAACCGCCGCAGGGACTCGTTGCGGGACGGGCCGCGCAGCACCACCTCCGGCGCCGGGGCCCCCGCGGGCGCGAGCCGCGACAGGGCCGCCCGAAACCGGCCCTCGTCCGCGTCGTCCCGGTCGGTGAGGGCCACGAACGGGACCTCCAGGCCCATGTCCAGCAGGAACGCGGTCACGGCGGCGGCCATGGCCGTGTCCAGGAACACGCCCGCGCGCACGCCCTGGAGTCTGCGGGCGGCGTGCGCGATCAGGGGGACGGCCCGCGCCGTCTCGCGGTCAATCACGGCCTCGACGCGGCCGGGGTCCACGCCCGCCGCCTGGCCGACCCCGCGCAGGAAGGCCGCGGACCCGGTGAGGCCGACCGGAAGGTCCACGTCCGCGACCCGGCGCCCTCCGGGTGGAAGGATCCCCCGGGCCAGGGGGAGGAGGGCCACGGTCCCGGCGAGCGGCAGCGTCTCCCGGAGTTCGTCGTAGGGCTCCCCTCCGAACGCGACGCCGGACAGGCGCAGGTCGAGGGCCTGGAGGAGCCGACGGACTTCCTGGAGGTTCGCGGCGTGGTCCCGCTCGTACCGGTCGAACAGGTAACCCGCGAGGGCGACGTGGTCGTCGCGCGCGGGGCGTTCCCACGACAGGAGGGGCCACACGGCCTGAAGGAGCCGCCGGTAGCCCCGGTGCAGCCCGCCTCCGTAACCCGGGGCCTTGAGCAGCAAGACCGGACACGGGAGGCGCCGGCGCAACTCCTCGACCGCGGCCTCCACATCGAGGGCGGACAACTCGACCGCCGCGTTCGTCGCCACGACCGCGAGCGCGGGCCGGCGGCGCTCGGTCCACGTCTGCGCGAACTCGACGAGCCGGCGGCCCGAGCCCGCGATCAGGCGGGCGTCGTCCACGCCGGTCCACAGGCGCTGGTTGTGCGACTCCCGGAACCAGTCGTGGTCCACGAGGTGCATCTGGGTCTTGAACTTGCAGCCCACGGTCGTGTGCAGGAAGAGGACCGCGCCGGGCAGGGCGTGGACCCCGAGGAAGATGCCGAACAGGTCAGTGTGGTCCTGGTCGCGCAGTTCGAACTCCGACAGGTCCGTCATCCCCGAAGGTACCTCCGGTACCGGGCCTCGAAGCCGCCTCGCAGCGCGGCCGAGAACAGGGCCGTCGCGTCCACCACCCCCCGGTAGCCCGACTGGATCCGCCCGAGCCGCACCAGGGAGACCCCGACCTGGTCCGCCTGGTCCGCGAGGAAGTCCGACAGGTACGCGACCTCCGCGCCCGACTCCTTCAGGATCGGGGCGAGGACCGCCGGCTCGTAGAACAGGCGGTACGGAAGGTCCACGCCCAGCGCGGCGAGGTTGCGCCGGATGCGCTCGTGCACGTCGGGCCGGTCGCGCTCCTGGATGACCAGGACCACGTCGAACCCCATCTCTTGCAGGAGCGGCAGGTCCCCGAGGCCCTCGAAGACCAGCTGGGACGCCTCGAAGTTGTGGTGGGAACCGAGTCCGTACGCGAGCCTCCGGCCGCCGAACCGCTCGCGCGCCTCGCGCAGGGTGTCCAGGGCCGCCCGGCGTTCGGGGGTCTCCCGCAGGGCCGCGCCGGCCGTGCGGCCCGCGTGCCGGGCCACGGCCTCGTAGAACGCGTCGGTCCCGGCAACCCCTTTGGGGGGCGGGACCTCGACGACCGCGCGGTCCGGGCCCTCGATGAGCGCGGACAGGCGCCCGTACAGGGCCCGCTCCGCCACCAGGGTCAGTCCCCCGAGGGGGAGGGCCTGCCAGTCACGAAGCCTCGCCCCCGCGGGGACCGCCGCGTTGAACTTGAGGCCCAGTCGCTCCAGGACCGCGATCAACTCCCCGCGGAACGCGACCGCGTCGAGCCGGGGGTCCGGCGGGGGGCGAGTCTGGTAACCTATGAAATTCACGGCGTTCGGGTCCGCCGGTCCCTGGGCGCCGAACTCGCGCCAGAGGACCTCGGCGAACCAGTCCATCACCGCGGCCTGCGTGCGCGGGACCAGGCCGCTCGTGCGCACCGGGACGATGCGGACGCCGGTTTCCTCCTCCACGCGCCGGCACACGGGCACCGGGTCCGCGCCGATCATCTCGGACAGGCAGGTGGACAGAACCAGGGTCGGGCGTCCTTGCCCGGCCACCGCCCGCAGGCATTCCTCGAGCCGCGCCTCGGCCGCCCCGGCGATGACGTGCTCCTCTTCCAGCGCCGCCGTGTAGAAGTTCCATTCCTCCGAGCCGCCGAGGGCCGTCGTGAGGCGCGGAAAGGCGTTGGCGCAGTCGCGCTCCCCGAAGAGGACGACGGAGAGGTCCCCCGCCATCCACGCGCACTGAAACGCGAACCCCGTCATGGAGCAGGCGTACTGGGCCAGTTCCCCGGCCACGCGGGGGCCTCGCGCCCCGTCCCGTCCCTCGGGCCTTTCCACGCCCGTCTCCCGCCGTCCGCGCGTCCCGCTCGGCATCCCCGCGCAACGGTAACACAACTCCGCCGTCAATTTCCGAAAGTCTTCGAATATACATGATGTCTGCTTCGCTTCGTTTCACCACCCTGCGGCCGCGACTTCCAAGAAGTCCGGGATCCGGGGTCCGGCATCCGGGGTCCGGGATCCGGGGTCCGGCATCCGGGGTCCGGGATCCGGGGTCCGGGATCCGGGGTCGCGGTGCACGTGGGTTTG
>DYKK01000165.1 GCA_020722625.1 Anaeromyxobacter dehalogenans | reverse complement strand
CGTCGGTGACCGTGTCAGAGACCGTGTCAGAGACCGCGTCGGTGACCGTGTCAGAGACCGTGTCAGAGACCGCGTCGGTGACCGTGTCAGAGACCGTGTCAGAGACCGCGTCGGGCATCCCCGGCGTGTCCCCGCCCGAGGGACCCGCATCCGGGAAGGGGCGGCTCTGCTCGGTCTCACACCCCGCGACGACCAGGACCCACGCGACCAGAACACCAGCGAGACGACGGGACATGGAACACCTCCTTGTCTAGAGAGAGACCCGAAGCGACCCGTAGAACGCCCTCCCCGGCAGGGGGGACTGGAGCGAGTCCACGGCGCCGCGCCTGTCCAGGACGTTGTGCACGTCGAGGGCCAGGGCGACCTCGGGGACCGGGGTCCATTCGACCCGCGCGTCCACGAGGAGGCGGCCCTCCTCGGTCAACGACTCGTAGCGGTCCAGGTAGAACGCGGTCTGCCCGCGGCCGCGAACCTCGACCCGGACCCCCCCGGATTCGAAGGAGACCTCGCCCGCGACCGTGTGCCTGGGCCGATGGGGCATGGCACGCCCCCCCCGGAACCGGGCGTCCAGGAAGGTGTAGGCCGCCCGGACCCCCACAGGGCCCGCCCGGACCGACCCCTCGACCTCCGCGCCGCGCAGGAGGGCGGAGCCGGAGTTCTCGGCCCGGATCAGGAAGGCGGATCGCGGAAGGAACAGGATCAAATTCGACACGCGGTTCTCGAAGAAGGCCGCGCGCAGCATTGCGACCCCGCCGGGCGCGGACAGCGAGAGGCCCGCGTCCCACGTCCAGGCGTCCTCGGGCCGCAGATCGGGGTTGCCCTGGACGAAGCCGGCGTTGAAGTGCAGTTCCTCGAAGGTGGGGAGCCGGTAGGACCGGCCGGCGAGCGCGGGCCAGGGGGACACGCGGGCCTCGGCGCGGGGCAGGACCATGACGCCGGAGCCCTCGTCCCACTCGACGCGCGCCGTGGCTTCCGCGCGGACAGGGGCCTGGTCGGAGCCCACGGCCACGCCGGCCCGGCCGGCCACCGAGGACCGGACCGGGGACCGGACCGGCTGGTCGCGCCGCGTGACCGCGCCGCGCGTGTGGGTGGCCCCGGCGGACCACAGGATGCGCCACCACCGCGAGGCCACCTCCTCGCCGGAGCCGTCCGCGGACACCTCCCAGGCGACCAGGCGCGCCTGGACAGGCGGCCCCATCGGGGGGGAAGGGTCGTGGAACGCGAAGCCCAGGCGGCGGACATACAGGCGCGCGCCGGCGCGGCCGTCGCGGGCGGCGAGCGGAGGCCCCTCCCAGCGCCCCGAGACGATCACCCTCGTGTCCTGCTGCCGCGCGGTGTCGGACGGGAACTGCTCGAAGCCCGGAACCTCGCGGTCGTCGCAGAATCCCTCGACCAGCAGGATGGCGCGGTGGCGTCCGCCGGCCCCCTCGGCCTCGACCTTGCCGAGGGCGTCGAGCGCGGACGCGGCGTTGTGCGTCCGGGTCCGGCGGCGGCCGTTCGTGTCCGTGAAGGGGAAGTCCCCGGCGGACGCGAGGAGCCCGAGCGCCGCCATCCCGGCGACCGGGCCCGCGCGGTCGGCGAGCGCGACCTTCATCCGGGCCGTGCCGAAGGAGCCCGCGGTCAGCGACAGGCGCGTCTGCGGGTCGTCCAGCGGGGACGGGAGGGCGGCCTCCAGGACCCCCCCGACCGCGCCGGGGCCCCACGAGGCGGACCGGCCGCCCCGTGTGATGGTCAGCGAGTCGAGCGGGAGGAGGGCGAGGCCGGAGAGGTCGGCCCCCCCGAGGAACGGGGAGTTCAGGGGAACTCCGTCCAGGGTCGCGAGCGTCGAGGCCGGGTCACTGCCCCGGACCTGGAGCGTGACGGGCTGGCCGAGCCCGCCGGACTCGCGGACCTGGACCGACGGGGCCAGGGAGGCGTCGCGGGTCGGGCCGGTGGGGGCGTCGAGGGTGGCCGGGTCGGCCTCGACCGAGCGGGCTTGCACGGGCGCCTCCGCCCTCGGAGCCGCGGCCTCCACGTCAATCGGGGGGACCTCGATGACCTCCTGGGCCTCTCCTGGGAAGGCGGCGGCGGTCAGGACGATGCCGGCGAGCCACCGGGGGGGGACGTGGACGGGAAACCGAGCGCGGGGCACGCGCATTCCGCCTCTTTGCCTCGAAGGGCGTCATGCCGACTCGCAGGCAGGTTTCCTGGCTCGGGGTCCGCGTCCGTCCGCCTTCCCGGCAAACGCCAGTGGCCCTTGAACGGACGTGCGGCCGATTCGCGACCGCGTCCCCTCACAGTGGCGGGACCGCGCGGGATTCGCACCCGCTTCCCTCTCGGGCAGGGGTCCACCCCTGCCCACCTGCGAGGCCAAGGTACGAAGGATACATTCCACGGGAACCGGGAGGTGTCAAGGGGGTCCCGCTACCCGAATTCACCGTCAATTCTCGCAAGTCTTCGAACAAACACGAACTCTGCTTCGTTTCATTTCACCACCCTGGGGCCGCGAATTCCAATTCGCGGCCCATCGTGTAACGACCAGCCGCAACCCAAGGACAGCGCGGCTTGGAAGCCGCGCAGCCGGCGCGATTGAGAATCGCGCCTCCAAACGGGGCAAATCGCGGCCGGCACAAGACCGCGACAAATCAAGATGTTCCGTGCTTTTTCCGAGATCGTGAGGGCGGAGGGCGGGTCATGGACACTCGCCGGCCGTCACCTGGGCCTCCGAGTATCCGACGCACTTCGTCGCGAAGCAGGCGTTGGGATACGTCACGCCGTCCGGACCGCAGGCCGGGACCACGCCGCCGGTCGGGTTTTCGGGGGTGCCGCAGATGGCCTGGCACCCGGAGCACACGCCCGGGTTCTTCTGGGACGCCTTCTTGCACTCGAGCCAGCACGCGTTCTGGTACGTCTTGTTGTCCGTGCCGCACACGGGGGTGAAGTCCTTGCCGCACATCGGGCACTCGCCCTGACACGGCCCGTCGTAGAGTTTTGTCAGGCCCAGGCAGTCGAGCCAGCACTGGTTGGGATGGGTCTGGCCGTCGCTCCCGCAGACCTCGGGCCCGGTCAGGTCGCAGTCGCAGGTGCAGGGCCCGTCGTACTTCTTGGCGATCCCGAGGCAGATCAGGACGCACTCGTTCGGGTAGGTCTTGAAGTCCATCCCGCAGACGCCCGGCCCGTCCGGCGGGCACTGCACGCAGCAGGGACCGGGATACGCGACCTCGTGCCCCATGCACGTGACGGCCGCGCATTCGTTCGCGTACGTGACGCCGTCGTCGCCGCAGACGGCCTCCTTGGCATCCGCCGCGCACTGCCCGCAGAACTCCGCGTTCAGGCAGCGACCGAGGTAGGCGAGGGTCGCCCCGGCCGTCTCGGGGCAGTTCATCAGGGTGCAGTAGTTGGCATACGTCACGCCGTCGGTCCCGCAGACCGGGTCCTGGGGCAGACCCTCACACGGACCGCACGGCGGGCCCTGGCATTCGCCAAAGTAGTCAATGTTCTCGTCGTAGTCCGGGCTGCACCCGTATCCCTCCTTCATCTGGCACGGGGTGGACCAGGTCTTCCCGGACAGGTCGCAGAACGGGCCGCACGGGTACTCGAGGAACAGGCGTTCGCACTCGGCCTTGTCGTCGCAGACGCAGACGGAGCACTTCTCTTTCTGTTTGAGCCAGCCGTCCGGTCCGAGCGGGTCCGTGGGGTCGCACGCCTTGGTCCCCGTGCAGCCCACGCACGTCACCGGGTCGTCCTTGCAGAGGGCGCACTTCGCGCACTGGTCGTTCACGTAGTCCTTGTCGTCAATCCCGCAGACCCAGGCGACCAGCGATTCGTCGCAGGGGCATTCGGGCTGAACGACCTCGACTTCGTCCGGCGGCGTGTCCGTCCCCCCGTCGTCGGGGCCGCCCACCCCCTCGTCCGTGGGAGGGAGCGTCCCGTCGTCCTGCGCGGTGCCGGGGTCGTCCGGGCCGGCTGCGTCGTCGGCTCCGGGGAGGTCCCGGGCGTCTTCGCCGTCCGGGCCCACCACCCCGTCATCGGGCGCCGCGATGTCCGGACCGGTGTCGGGCTGCCCATAATCGGGTCGGGTCTTCGTGCCTCCCCCGCCACAGGCCACGGCCACGGCCAGGGCCCAGAACCACCCGGTCGTCCCAAGCGTCCTCGTCATGGCGACCTCCTTCCCTCGGGAGGGGACTTCCAAAACGATGTCCAAGTCTATCGGATTCGGAGCGACTACGGCAAGAAGACGCGCACGGACGATTCGATCATCCAGTTCCCGGCGCGCTGCACGTCGTGAGCGTACCCCACGTCCACGCCCACGTATTGTGAGACGTACCCGAGCCCCCCCGAGACCCGCTTCTGGTCCGGCACGGTCACCCGATCCCAGTAGAAGCCCGCGCGGATCGCGAGGGATCCGAGGGCCACGTACTCGACCCCGAACCCTGGGCTCGCCTTCGTGGAATCCCGCGAATCGAAGTCGAGGGTGGCCTCGCCGGCCACCGTGAGGTCCGACACGGTGAGCGCCGCCCCGACCCCGAGGGTCTTCGGCGCGTGCACCGCGCTCCGGGTCACGAGGTTCTGGCCGGACACCCCCACGTGGAACAGCCCCTGGACCGACAGGACCGCTCCCACGTCGAACGAGGCCATGGTCACGGGGTCCTTCTGTCCCGTGACCTTCAGATAGCGGAAGCCCGCCCCGAACCCGAACCGCAGGGCCTCGTCCCCGAAGGCCGTGGAGACCGCGGCCCTGAGGTCGTGCCCCTTGAACCGGGTCGGGGTGAGATTCGACTGGCTGTACGTGTACCCGAAGCCGGCCGCGACCTCCGGGTTGGTCTGCGAGTCCGCGACCGACACGTGGAAGTCGTGGACCTTTCCGTCCCCCTGATACCCGTACCCGGTATCGATCGCGTACTGTCGGATCTGGGACAGACACGCGGGGTTGAAGTAGAGGCCCGACGTCCCGAGTCCCACGGCCCGCACGGCGTCTCCCATGCCCAGGGCGCGGGGCGTGGCCCCCGGGGTGCGCGCGGGAAGGGCCGCAGGAAAGACGACGAGGGCCGCGAAGACGATCCATGCGGGGTTTCCGGAGGGGCCGGTGTGCCGGTTCATCTCGCCGTGCGCCGCGAGGGTCCGGTCGCAACCCTAGTGTGGAAACGTCCGTGGTGTCAAGGACGCGCTTCCGCCCGGATCCGCCATCATTTTTCGCAAGTCCTTGAACGAACGTGAACGCTGCTTCGTTTCATTTCACGTACCCGCGGCTCCAGGTTCGCGTCGAGTTTCTTCGTAGATCGGGACGGCGCATCGTGGGTGGCCCCAGGGTCTTGACCGCGGCTCCTCCCTGTCCCACACTCTTTGTGCCTGCGTGACGGGAGACCATGCGATGGGAAAGGCTTTCATCGGGGGCGCGTTTCTCGTGGCCTTCGCCCTCGCTCCCCGGTCCGTCGCCGCCATCGTCATCGAGACCACGTCGAGCGAACGCCTGACCGGGGCCGTGCTCGGCGTCTCGGAGGACGGCGTGACCTTTCTCGAGGAACGGCGGCGGGACCAGCCGGGGGCGATCCGGTCCGGGGACGCGGACGACGTCTTCCGGGCCCAGGGTCACGAAACCCTCGTCCGGAGGATCCCGTTCGCCGGCATGACGAGTGTCGGCGGCGTCCCCCCGGACGCCTTCCGGGTGCTCTGGAAGTCCAACTTCCTCCTCCGCGTCTTCGGCGAGTTCGAGGCCGGCCGCATCCTCGTGACCACGCAGGGCACGTTCCTCGAACAGGTGCGGTCGGTCGTGGTCTTCCTGGCCCTGCTCTTCGTGGCCCTTCCCCTGTCCCTCCTGCTCGTCTCGTGGCCGTTTCCCGGCGAGAGGCTCGGCGTGCTCGGGGCGATCGGGTTCGTGCTCCTCCTGTCGGTGCTCGGGTTCGGGGTGGCGCGCCTGTCGGTGGTGCTCGCCGGGATGGGGGGGGCCCTGGCCACGCCCGCGGCCCACATCGCGCTGACCGTCCTGTTCGCCCTGATCGTCGCGGCCATCGTCCAGTGGGGGTCGCGCTTCAACTTCCTTCAGGGGCTGCTGTTCGCGCTCGTCTGGGGCGCCGGCCTGTTCTTCATCGCGCGCATCACCGCGCGGCTGGTCGGCATTCCCGCCCTGGAAGGCGCGGTTTGACTCCCCTCCTTCATCGCGGCTAGCATCGTCTCATCCCGGCCGGGCGCGAGGAGTCCCGAAACCATGGCCGACGGCCCCCCCGCCGATGTCCCCCTTCCATTGCACGGACGGTCGGCGGTCACGACCCATCGCATCGGCGTCCTGATCAACCCGCGCGCCCGGGGGAACCGCAAGGACCCGATGGACCCGGACACGGTCCAGGCCCTGGTCGGGGACTGCTCGGTCTTTGTGACCCGGGAGTCCCGGGAGGTCCCCGGCGTGGTGGGACGGCTGCTCGATGACTCGCCGGACCTGCTCGTGGTCTCGGGCGGGGACGGCACCCTGCACCTGCTGCTGACCGAGGTGCTCCGGCAGAGGGATCGCACGCACGCCTGCGACGGTGGGCGGGCGGGCCCTCAAGACAACCAGATCCCGACGTTCCTGATGCTGCGCGGCGGGACCATGAACATGGCCGCGAACAACCTCTCGACCAGCCGGGCCCCCCTGATGGAACTGCGGGTCCTCGGCCGGTTCCTGCGCGGCCGTGGCGCGTCGCGCCCGTGGCCGGTCCGCACGGTGTCCCCGCTCCGGATCGAGGCGGACCATCTGGATCACCCCCTGTACGGGCTGGTCTTCGCGAACGGGATCGCCTTTCGCATCCTCAACGAATACTACCGCGGCACCCCCTCGGTCACGCGGGCGTTCAACGTCACGGCCTCGATCATCGCCGGGGCCTTCATGAGCAAGGAACTCGAACGCCGGTACTTTACGCCCCTGAACGCCACGGTCCGGGTGGACGGGGAGGTCGCGGACCGCAAGGACCTGCGCATCTCCGTCGCGTCCGCGGTCCCCAAACTCCTGTTGTGGTTCACGATCTTCGAGAACCATCCCCCCCTGGCCGAGGACCAGTTCCATTTCCTGGCCAACTTCCTCCCGACCCGCGAGATCGCGCGCCACTTCTGGGGCCTGTGCCGGGGCCAGTGGGAGGGACCGGGCCACCTGAACCACCCGGTCCGCCACGTCGAGTTGGTCGGGCCCGGCGGTTTCACCGTGGACGGCGAGGTCTATGATTTGCCCGAGGGGACGGGCCGGTGCGTCCTGACCGCCGGACCCCCGGTACGCTTCCTGGACCTGTCGGGTTTCGCGCTGCCCGGCCATACCTGGACGCCCGACCCTCCCCTGGAGTCCCCCGGGACCTCGATGTCGTAAGCCCAAAGAGGCGTTGCAAAGGGGAATCCC
>DYKK01000164.1 GCA_020722625.1 Anaeromyxobacter dehalogenans | reverse complement strand
ACGTCCGATAGCCGGGGGAAGTCGCGGCCCCAGGGTGGTGAAATGAAACGAAGCATATTTCATGTCTATTCGAAGAATTGCGGAAATTGATGGCGGATTTGGGCGCGCTTGCCCGGAACGGCGCAGTCACCGGACCACCGCGCTGCGCCCGGCGACCGTCGCGTGGGGCCACGAGCGCTCAGTTTTCCAGTTTCCTGTAAATCGTCCGGGTCGCGATGCCCAGCAGTTGCGCGGCGAGCCTCTTGTTCCCCTTCGTCATCCGGAGGGTCTGCTGGATGACCTGCTGCTCGATGTCGTCGAGCGGGGTGCCCAGCTGGATCGTCAGGTACTGGCGCGCGTGGTCGTCGCGCGCCACGAGGTCGGGCAGGTCCTCGGCCCGGATCGTGTCGCCGCGGCACAAGACCACGGCGTGTTCGATCGTGTTCTCGAGTTCCCGGACGTTTCCCGGCCAGTCGTGCGCCAGCAGCAACTCCATCGCCTCCCGCGAGATCACACGGACGTCCTTGCGGTTGCGGCTGGCAAACCGGGTCAGGAAGTGCTGGGCGAGCAGCGGGATGTCCTCCACCCGCTCGCGGAGCGGAGGGAGGGTGATCGTGATGACGTGAAGCCGGTAGAAAAGGTCCTCGCGGAACTTCCCCGCGCGAACCATGTCGAGGAGCGGGCGGTTCGACGACGCGATCAGGCGCACGTCCGTCCGGATGGTCTGGGTCCCGCCCAGGCGCTCGAATTCGCCTTCCTGAAGGACCCTCAGGAGTTTTGCCTGCACCATCGGGTCCAGTTCCGCGACCTCGTCGAGGAACAGGGTCCCACCGTCCGCCATCTTGAAGCGCCCCTCGCGCCGCGCGAAGGCCCCGGTGAAGGCCCCGCGTTCGTGTCCGAAGAGTTCCGACTCCAGGAGGGTGACCGGGATGGCCGCGCAGTTGATCGCCACGAACGGTCCGTTGCCGCGCGGGCTCCTGCGGTGGATCGCGCGCGCCACGAGTTCCTTGCCCGTGCCCGACTCCCCTTGCAGCAGGACCGTGGCCGAGGCGGACGCGACCTGGGCGATGGTGTCCAGGACCTTGCGCATGGCCGGGCTGGTCCCGATGAGGTTGCGTTCGCCGGCCACCGCGTCGAGTTCCTGGCGGAGGGCCAGGTTCTCGGCCTTCAGGGCCGCCTTCTCGTGTGCGCGGGTCACGCTGCGCACCACGAGCGGGCGCTTCAAGGGCTTGGTCACGAAGTCGTAGGCGCCCTCCCGCATGGCCTCGACCGCCTTCTCGATGGTGCCGAAGGCCGTCATGATCACGACCTCCGTGTCGGGCCGGATCGCCTTGATCGCCCGCAGCAGGTCCAGCCCGTCCATCCCGGGCATCCGCAGGTCCGCGAGCACGACCTCGTGGCCGTCGGACCTCAGGGTGTCCAGGGCCTCCTCCCCGCTCCGCGCCACGGAGACCGCGAATCCTTCGTGTTCAAAAATCTGCCGGAGGGACTCCAGGGCCGACTCGTCGTCGTCCACCACCAGGAGTCCCGGATGCCTGCGATCCCCGGCCATGTCCGTCCCTCGCCCCTCCATGCCCCTGACGCCCTACAGGACCGCCCTGTACTGTCGCGCGTATTCGAGATAGTGGGCCGCGGACACCGGGAGGTAGGCGACCTCCTCGGGGGTCAGGGGTCTGCGCACCCGCGCGGGCACGCCCACCGCCAGGTGGCGATCCGGGATCACCAGGCCCTCGGGGACCAGGGCCCCCGCACCGACCATGGCCTCCTCGCCGACCACGGCGCCGTCGAGGATCACCGCCCCCATCCCGATCAGGCAGCGGCGTCCGAGGCGCGCCCCGTGGATCACGGCCCGGTGGCCGACCGTCACCTCGTCCTCGATGACGCAGGGGGTTCGACCGAGGCTCTCGTGCACGACACACCCGTCCTGGATGTTGGCACGCCGGCCGATCCGGACCGCACCCACGTCCCCGCGGATGACGCTCCCGAACCACACGGACGACTCGGGACCGACCTCGACGTCTCCCGTGATCACGACGGGTTCCAGGAGGATCGCCTGCGGATCCACCCGGGGAAAGCGGCCCGCGAATTCCAGAAGCATCGGCCCCTCCCCCATCAGGCAAGACCCAGCAGGGCCTGCACGGTCGCCTGGACCCCCCGCCACAGCTCCCCGATCCCGCCCGCCGTCATGTAGGCGGGAGATGTGACGACGCGGTGGGTCTCGTCCACGACGCACTCGGTCGCCCGGCACTCGACATGGGTCTGTCCGAGCGCCGTGATCGCACCGGCGGCGCCGGGGTCGCACCCGATGGTCAGCCGCGCCCCCTGGACGCCCGCATCCTTCAGGACCTTCGCGAGGATCGGCGGGGCGATGCACAAGGCCGCGATCGGCTTGCGCGTGGACCACATCTCGCGCAGGAAGGCCGCGACCGACGGCTCCACCTGGAGGTCGCTCCCCGCCACGGCGAACGACGACAGGTTCAGGGCAGCCCCGTATCCGCCCGGCAGGATCGCGGCATCGAGTTCCGACACGCGCAGGTCCCCGACCGGACGGATGTCGCCCCGGGCGATCCGGGCCGCCTCCATGAGGACGTTGCGGGTCTCACCGGGGACCTCTGCCTGGGTCCGGTGGTTGACGACCCTGGCCTGGTTCCGGTCCGGGGCCGCGATCACGGCCCGGGCCCCGGCCAGGTCGAGCGCGAGCAAGGTCAGCGTGGCCTCGTGGATCTCGGCGCCGTCGAAGACCCCACAGCCGGACAGGATGACCGCCACCTTCTTCTGGTTGTCCATCGGTTCCTCCGAGTTCGTGCCGGCCCCATACTTGCCACACGCGGGCCGTGTTGTCGAGCCCCCCGGTACCCCACGATCTGCCATCCCGATCTCGAAAGAACGACGGAGCACCTTGATTTGTCGCGGTTCCGTGCCAGCCGCGACTTGCCCCATCTATCGGCTGTGCCACCGGCACAGCCTCCCCAGCGCTTCGCGCTGGGAGATGGGGCCCCAGTCGCGGCCCCAGGGCGGGGAAATGAAACGAGGCAGATTTCATTCCAATTCAAAGACTTGCGGGAATTGACGCCGGATTCGGGTACCGCCCCGGATCCTCGGGACCCCGGTCCGCACGAGCGGCCCTGCCCGCTGCCCCTGCTACCAAACCTGCCCCCCGGGGGTCCGGGGTCCGGCATCCGGAGTCCGGGGTTCGGGGTCGCGGGGGACGTGGATCTGCCGCAACGCCCCATCCCCCGCGTCCAACGTGGACCTGCCACTGTCACTGACACTGACACTGACACTGACACTGACCCTGTTCCTGTCCTCTGTCCCTGAACCTGTCCACTGAACCTGCCTGGAAACCTTCCGCGCTATCATCCCTCTCCGTGGACGGCGTTCTCCATCCGGTCGTCGGGAGCCTTCTGACCTTCCTCATCCACGGGGCCCTGTGGGCCGGGGCCTGGACCATGACCGGCGCGTTCCCGGCGTCCCCGGGGCTCGGGGACAGGTTTCTCGCCACGTTCTCGCTGGCGCTGTTCCAGGTGGTCGGCGTCACCCTGGCCGCGGCGGCGCTGGGTCTGTTGACGCCCGCGGGGGTGGGGACGGCCAGCATCGTGGTGTCCGTGGCGCTCGTGGCCGCCGCCCGGACCGCCCGCCGCAAACGGGGCACGGATGGGGCCCCTGTCCCGAGTCCGGCCCTCGGCCGCGCGATCGCCCACGCGCTCGACGAGTTCCGGGTCACCGACCCCGTGACCCCGGTCGTCGCGGTCCCTGGAGTCGCCTTCTTCGTACTGCTGTTCCTCCACGCAGTTCCCCGCCCGCCGCTCGGGTTCGACCCATTGAACTACCACCTGACCATCGCGGCGACCGCGATCCAGACCCACGGGTTCCCCATCGTGTTCCTGCCGCCGTACTTCGACCTCTACGCCTGGTTTCCGGCCAACGGCACCGTGTTTTCCATCTGGAGCATGCTGTGGATGGGCTGCGACCTGTGGGTCGCGTTCGTCAACGTCCCGTTTCTGGCGGCCCTCGTGGTGTCTTTGTACCTCCTGGCGCGCGACCTGGGACTGGGACGCGCCCCTTCCACCGCCCTCGCGAGCGCGTTCGTCACCGTCCCCATGTTCGCGATGCTCGCGACGGAATCCTACGTCGAGGTCCCCTTGTGGGCCATGTTCTTCGTGGCCTTGAGGTTCGCGCTGCGCTCGGCCCGCGAGGACCCGGGCGCCTTCCCGATGGTCGCTGGCCTCTGCGGGGTGATGGCGGGGACGAAGACCGTCGGGCTGCTCCTCGCGTTCCTGGTGGTCGCGGTCCACGCCTGGGTGGCGTTCTGCCCGAGCCTCGATTTCTTTCGGGTTCTTCTCCGACGAACCGCGCACCTCCTGGCGGGCTTCCTGATATTCGGTTCGTTTTTTTATATTCGCAACTACATTGAATCGGGGAACCCGATCTACCCCCTCCCCGTGCGCGTCTTCGGGCACGAGGTCTTCCCGGGCCAGACCGACCTCGACTCACGCCTGGCCGCGACCACCGTCGCCGCCCACCTCGACTACCTGTGGAGCAGCGGCAAGCTCGTGCGGGCGGTCCTCGGCGAGGTCTTCACCCCGAACGCCTCGTGGGGACTCGGTCCCACGGGACTCGCGGCGATCCTCCTGGGGCTTCCCTTCGGGTTGAAGGCACTCGCCGCGCGCGCCCACCGCCCGGCCTCCGCCCTCTTCGTCGCAGGTCTGCTGGTGCTCGCCGCGTGGTTCCACCTGCCGTACGGAGGCAAATTCCTCTTTTCCAATGTGCGTTTCGCCTTCCCGGGCGCCGTCCTCCTCGGCCTCGTCGCGACCTCGGGTCTCGCGGGGGTGTCCCGCCCTGCGCTCCTCGCGTCCGGGATCGTCCTGCTGCAGGTCTCGACCTTTTTTTTCACGAACGTCCCGGTCTCGAGCGCAGCGGGCGTGGCCGCGGCCGCCCTCGCCGTCGCCGCCGGTCTGGCCGTCCTGGCGCGGCGCCTGGCCGAGGACCGGAACGTCCGGATCGAGGGCTTCCGACTCCCCGCCTCGCGCCTGCGGCGCGCGCTGGTCCTCGCCGGGCTCCTGGGCATCGCCCTCTTCGCGGTGGCGCGGTGGCACGACGCCCGGGACCGGGGTCGCATCGCCTCGTACCGCGACGCGACGGCGCCGTACCAGCTCCAGGTCGCCGAGTACGCGGACTGCCTGGCCGCGGTCGAGCGCCACCTGCCGCGCGGCCGCCTGGCCGTGGCCCTGGAGCCCCACCGCCGGGGGTTCCTGTTCCCGCTGTTCGGCTCGCATCTCCAGCGCGAGGTCCTGTACGTCCACAACGGCCCCGAGGATTCCCGCCTGCACTCGGACTATCCCTACGGCAATCCGCGCCTGCATCCGGACCCTGATTCCTGGCTGCGCCACCTCGCCGAGGCGTCCCCGGACGCGCTCCTCGTGTTCCTCGACCCGGTCGAGGGAGAGGTCCCCATCGAGTCCCACTGGGCCTCGGCCCGACGGGACCTGTTCCGGCTCGAGTTTCGGTCGGACCGGTGCGAACTGCACCGAATTGACAGGGACCGCCTCGTCGGATACCGTTGACTCGCTCGCTCGCGGAGGGCTTTGCGGTGCGCATCCGGATGGTCGCGTTCTTGACGGCGCTCGGGATGGTTGGGTGTTCGGGGTCGTCGCGGTCCGCCAGGTTGTCGGACACCTCCACCGTGGCCACTCTCGCCACGGGGACCACGACGGAGGGACTGACCGTCCGGCAGTCGGACCTCGACGGGGACGGGAGGCCGGACGTCTTCTCGTACTACCGCGAGGAGCCGGGGCGCGAGGGCGGCAAGGACCTTCTCCTGGTGCGCAAGACCCTGGACCTGAACCAGGACGGCAAGCCGGATGTCACGCAGGAGTTCGACGGGAAGGCGCGGCTGGCCCGCGAGAGCCTGGACATGGACTTCGACGGCCGGGTGGACGCGGTCCGCGAGTATCAGGAGGGGCAGGTCACCCGCGAGGAACTGTCGTCTCGCTTCGACGGCCGCTTCGATGTCCGCAAGTTCTACGAGAACGGCGCCCTGGTCCTGAAGACCGTGGATACAAAGGGCACGGGGGCCTTTGACGAGTTCCAGTATTTCGTCGGCAATCAACTGACGCGCATCGGGTGGGACCGCGACGGGGACGGCAAGCCCGAGGTCTTCGAGGACAATCCCTCTGCCGCTCCCTAGGGCGGCCCGAGGGTCCGTGGGTGCGGCCGAGCGATGACCGCGCCCTTCGTCCGGTCACCGGGAAGGGAGGGACAGGACCATGCGAACGGATCCTTACACCCGAGTGGTGCTCACGGTCATCGCTGCGGCCCTGGCCGTGATCGCCGCCTTCCAGATCCGCTCGGCCGTCGCGCCCGATGCCGCCGCCGGACCCGCGAAACCCGGGGTCCAGCGCGTGGTCGTCTGCGACGAATCCGGCGACTTCTGCGCCCGCGTGGACGAGACGAGTCGCCTGTTCGTGAAGTAGGACGGGCGTCCCGCCCAGGAGAGGTTCATTTCGGGAACGCCGTGTCAGAGGCAGCGCACGCGGACACCCGCCTCGTCCAGCAGCCGCGCGGCCGCCGCGGGCAAGGGGTAGGCCGTGCGATAGACGACCTCGGCCAGACCCGCGTTGATAATCATCTTCGTACAGATCAGGCAAGGCGAGAAGGTCGAGTAAAGGGTCGCCCCCTGAACGGACACGCCGTGGTACGCGGCCTGGACGATCGCATTTTCCTCGGCATGAGAGCAAAGGCAGTCGCCCAGGTTGGACCCGGGCGGGGCGAGGGACAGGCAGCGCTCGCAGCCTCCGTCCGCGCAGTTCCGGGTGCCTCGCGGCGTGCCGTTGTATCCGGTCGAGATGATTCGACGATCCTTGACGATCACCGCGGCCACCCGGCGCTTCGCGCACGACGAGCGCGACGCCACGACCTCGGCGATCTTCAGGAAGTACTCGTCCCAGCCGGGGCGAGGGACGCGCGCGGCGGCCTCGCGAAAGACCGCCTTGACCCGTTCGCGGAGGTCCTCGACCGTCCCGTCGTTCACCACGACGAAATCCGCGAGCGCGAACGTCTGCACGAGTTGCTGCGCCGCGGGGTCGTCGCTCGCGAGTTCACGCGACTCCGCCTCCCGGAAGGCGGCGATGTCCCGCGTGTCCCCTTCCCTCGCGCGGGCCATGCTCCGGGCGAACCGGACCTCGATCGGGGCCTCGACCCGCACCAGGAAGAATCCCGGCTGCCCCCGCAGGTACCGGACCTCGTCCGGGTTGCGGATCGAGTCCACGACCTGGTTGAGGCCCTGCGTGAACCGGGCCGACACCCTGCGCGCGAGCACGTCTCGGCCGTGCTCCGCCCGGAGCCGCGTGCCCCACTCGATCAGGGACTGCCGCGTCTCGGTGACCCCGTTGCGCCGCAACTCGTCCCGCAGCTCGTCGGACA
>DYKK01000163.1 GCA_020722625.1 Anaeromyxobacter dehalogenans | reverse complement strand
GGCCGTCTCATGGACTCCTTCCCCGGAGCCAGCGGCGCAGCCCGAAAGGTGCCGCCGGGCTCCGCGCCGGCCTCGGCCACGGTCACGTCGTGCCCGCGCTTCCACAGGGCAAGGGCGGCGAAGAGGCCCGCCGGACCTGCGCCGGCCACCAGCGTCCGTTTCCGCTTCGCCGCCGACGCGAGGGGGGGCCTTCCCAGGGTGGGGTTCACGATGCAGGAGATGCCTTCCCCCTGGGCCACTCTTGCGAGACATCCTTGCAGGCAGGAGCCGCAGGCGATGACGTCGTCAAAGGCCCCGGCCTGCCACTTGGCGGGCAGGTCCGGATCGGCGATGAGCGGCCGCCCCAGGGCGATGGCGTCGGCCAGCCCCTCCTCGGCGACTCGGTTCGCCCTGTGGAAATCGCCCATCCGGCCGGCCGCCACCAGAGGAAGGGCCGTGAGGTCCCGCACGGCCCGGAGCACCGCCTCCTGGGGCGCTTCAGGCAGGGCCCCGTGGTGGTAGTACCAGGGCGGGTTGGTGCAGGCATCCCCCATGCCCACGTGGACGGCCGCCACCCCTTCCGAGCGCGCGAAGTCCAACAACTCCCCGAGGCGTTTCCTTTCTTCGCCGTCCGCCGGGTCGCGAAGGGTGACGCGAAGGCTGATGGGAAGTGCGCACGCGGCGCGGACCTCCTTCAGCACCTCGCGCGCGAAGAGGAGCGGGTCGCGGCCGTAGGCGTCGGGCCTGCGGTTGAGGCCCGGATCCATGAACTGCTGGAGGAGGTACCCGTGTCCCGCCTGGACCTCGATCCAGTCGAAGCCGGCGCTCTGCGCCACCGCCGCCGCCCTCCCGAAGGCGGAGACAATCTGCTGAATTTCTTCCTCGGTGAGCGCCCTGGCGCTCGTCCCCTTGGCCGGGCAGGGGCAGGACATCGGGGCCACGGCCTCCATCCCGCTCGCCTTGGGGGTCGCGGCCCGTCCCGCGTGGTTGAGGTTCAGGCCGGCCCTGGCGCCCCCCTCGTGGATCACCGCGACGATGCGCGCGAGGTGGCCCGCGCTCTCCGGACCCGTCACGGACAGCTGTCTCGGGTGCTCGCGGCCCTCCCACCGGACGGGCACCGGCTCCACGAGGATCAGCCCAGCGCCCCCGAGGGCCACGCGCCGGTAGAAGTGCAGGTGCCGCTCGGTGACGCCGCCCTCCGGCGTTCCGTAGGCGGTCTTCACGGGCGCCATCCAGATGCGGTTTCGAAGGGACAGCGGACCCAGGGTCCACGGCTTCAGAAGGTCGAACATCGCTCACTCTCCGGTTTGGACAGGGTTACCTCCCACTCTTTCCCTTGACAGCCCTCTTGGCCGGGCCTGAGTGGACTTCAGTCCACGACCCAGACCTCGCATCCCAGTGTTCCAAAGGGTCTGAAGGGTGTCAAGCACAACCCCGGCTTCTCGAAAAGCACCAGGGCCGCATCCTGTGGGGGTCGGGGTCAGGACACCCTCTGGCGGCCGGACTCCGCGACCCTCAGGCGGGTCTCGGCCTTCTTCACGGACAGGAGGGCGACCTGGTAGGACTCGCCGTCCGCGGGGGACAGGCCGGACAGGCGCTGCGCGGCCTCGGCCAGTTTGCCGCGGGCGCGCTCCACGTCCACCTCGTCGTGGCGCTCGCAGGTCTCGGTGAGGACGCGCACCACGTCCTCGAGGACCTCGACGTAGCCGCCGGAAATCGCATAGAGGACCGCGCCCTGGGCCGTCTGCACCCGCATCGGTCCGGTCCCGAGCGCGGCCATCATGGCCACGTGGCCCGGCAGGATCCCCATCTCGCCCAGGACCCCGGGGAGCGTCACCTCCGTGACCTCCTCGTCCCGGACCTTCGACCCCTCGGGCGTGACCACGTCGAGTTTCATCGTCCCCGTTCCTACTTCGACCGCTCCAGGATCTGGCGGCCCTTCTCGACCGCCTCCTCGATGGTCCCGACCATGTAGAAGGCCTGCTCGGG
The DNA here is from genome assembly GCA_020722625.1 of Anaeromyxobacter dehalogenans. Lineage (GTDB taxonomy): Bacteria > Myxococcota_A > UBA9042 > DTJE01 > DTJE01 > DYKK01. The sequence goes on along the minus strand of DYKK01000163.1, from coordinate 5,448 downwards.
CAGTTCGTCGTGCACGCCCTCGAGGATCTCCTTGAAGCCGCGCACCGTGTCCTGGACCTTCACGTACTTGCCGGGCGTCCCGGTGAACTGCTCCGCCACGAAGAAGGGCTGCGACAGGAAGCGCTGGATCTTGCGCGCGCGCGACACGGTCAGTTTCTGGTCCTCGCTCAACTCGTCCATGCCGAGGATCGCGATGATGTCCTGCAAGTCCTTGTATTCCTGGAGGACCCGCTGAACCTCGCGCGCCACGCGGTAGTGCTCCTCGCCCACGACCAGGGGGTCGAGGATGCGCGACGTGGAGTCGAGCGGGTCCACCGCCGGGTAGATCCCGAGTTCCGCGATCTGGCGGGACAGGACCGTGGTCGCGTCGAGGTGCGAGAACGTCGTGGCCGGGGCCGGGTCCGTCAGGTCGTCGGCCGGGACGTAGATCGCCTGCACCGACGTGATGGACCCCTTCTTGGTCGAGGTGATGCGCTCCTGCAACTCGCCCAGGTCGAAGGACAGGGTCGGCTGGTACCCGACCGCGCTCGGGATGCGGCCCAGCGTGGCCGAGACCTCGGACCCGGCCTGGGTGAATCGGAAGATGTTGTCAATGAACAGGAGCACGTCCTGCCCTTCCTCGTCGCGGAAGTACTCCGCGGCGGTCAGCGCCGACAGCCCCACGCGGGCGCGGGCGCCCGGCGGCTCGTTCATCTGGCCGTAGACCAGGGCGCACCGCTCGAGGACCCCGGACTCCTTCATCTCGAGCCACAGGTCGTTGCCCTCGCGGGTGCGCTCGCCCACGCCGCCGAACACGGACACGCCGCCGTGGTGCATCGCGATGTTGTGGATCATCTCCATGATGATGACGGTCTTGCCCACGCCGGCCCCGCCGAACAGTCCGACCTTCCCGCCGCGGGGGTACGGCTCCAGGAGGTCAATGACCTTGACCCCCGTCTCCATGATCTGGACAGTCACGTCCTGGTCCAGGAAGGTCGGGGGATCGCGGTGGATCGGGTAGGACTTCTCCGCCTGGACGGGCGGTCCCTCGTCCACCGGCTCGCCGACCACGTTCAGGATGCGGCCCAGGGTGGACTTGCCCACGGGGATCAGGATCGGGCGGCCCGTGTCCTGGACCTTCATCCCGCGGACCAGGCCGTCGGTCGAGTCCATGGCGATGGTGCGCACCGTGGACTCCCCGATGTGCTGGGCGACCTCGAGGACGAGGTTCCATTCCCGGTCGCTGATCGCGGGGTTGGTGACGCGCAGCGCGGTATAGACCTCGGGCAACCGGCCCGGCGGGAACTTCACGTCCACGACCGCCCCGATCACCTGGGTCACGACGCCTTGTGTGGTTGCCGTTTCCATGTCGTGCCGTCCTCCTACCTCATCGCCTCGGCGCCGCCCACGATCTCGAGCATCTCCTTGGTGATCGCGGCCTGGCGGGCCTTGTTGTATTGCAGCGTCAGCACGCGGATCAGTTCGCCCGCGTTCGCCGTCGCGTTCTCCATCGCGGTCATGCGCGCGCCCATCTCGGCCGCCAGCGACTCGAGCACCGCGAAGTACAGGCGCACGTTGACGTACAAAGGCAGCACCGAATCGAGAATCGCCCGGCGCGAGGGCTCGTACTCGAAATCGGCCCCGCCCGCGCCCCCGCCGGCCAGGGCCCAGTCCGATTCGGGCACGATGGGCAGGAGCCGCTCGACCACCACCTGCTGCGCCACCGCGGACTTGAACTCGTTATAGACGACATACACCGCGTCCAGCCCGCCGTCCACGAACTCCGCGGTGACCTCCCGGCCGATCTCCGAGGCCCGCTCCAGCGACGGGGCCGACAGGACCTCCATGTACTCGCGGCGGATCGGGTACGCGCGCCGCCGGAAGTAGTCGCGGCCCTTGCGCCCCAGCAGGGCAAGCGACACCTCCTCGTGCCCGCCCTCGCGGTCGCGCAGGTAGCGCTCGGCCCGCCGGACGATGTTCGAGTTGAAGGCCCCGCACAGCCCGCGGTCCGACGTGATGACCACCAACAGGGCCTTCTTCTCCTCCCGGACCGCCAGGAGCGGGTGCGACTCGCGCTCGGTGTGCCCGGCCAGGTCGAAGATCACGTCCCGGATGCGCGCCGCGTACGGCTTGGCCCGCTCCATGTTCATCTGGGCCCGGCGCAGTTTGGCCGCGGCGACCAGTTTCATCGCGCGCGTGATCTTCTGAGTGCTGCGCGTGCTCGCGATCCGGCGCCGGATCTGCTTCAGGGTTGCCATCGTCCCCTTCCTAGCCGACCTTGAAGAACCCCTTGAACTCCTGGATGGCCGCCACGAGCCGCTTTCGCAGGTCGTCCGAGATGTCCCTCTTGTCGCGGATCTCGGCCAGGAGGTCCGGGTGCTTCGAGTCCATGAACTCGAACAACTCCGCCTCGAAGCGCCCCATGACCGACACCGGGTACTCCATCAGGAACCCTTCCTCGGCGGTCCCGCAGAAGATGATCAGGACCTGCTTCTCGACCGGGAGGGGCTTGTACTGGGCCTGCTTGAGGAGTTCCACGAGGCGCGCGCCCTTGTCCAGTTGCCGTCGCGTGGCCTTGTCGAGGTCGGTCGCGAACTGGGCGAAGGCCGCGAGTTCCCGGTACTGCGCGAGTTCGAGCCGCAGCATCCCCGCGACCTTCTTCATGGCCTTGATCTGGGCCGACCCGCCCACGCGGGACACGGACAGGCCCGCGTTGATGGCCGGCCGGATGCCCTTGTAGAAGAGGTCCGTCTCCAGGTAGATCTGGCCGTCCGTGATCGAGATGACGTTCGTCGGGATGTAGGCGGACACGTCGCCGGCCTGCGTCTCGATGATGGGGAGCGCGGTCAGGGACCCGCCGCCCCGCGCGTCGTTCATCTTGGCCGCGCGCTCGAGCAGGCGCGAGTGCAGGTAGAACACGTCGCCGGGGTAGGCCTCGCGTCCCGGCGGGCGGCGCAGGAGCAACGACAACTGCCGGTACGCCACCGCGTGCTTGGAGAGGTCGTCGTAGATCAGCAGCGCGTGCCCCCCGTGGTCGCGCAGGTGCTCGCCCATCGTGCACCCCGCGTACGGCGCGATGAACTGCATCGGGGCCATCTCCGACGCGGATGCGCTGACGACGGTCGTGTACTCCATGGCCCCCTGCTGCCGCAGTTTGTCCACCACCTGGGCGACCGTGGACTGCTTCTGGCCGATGGCCACGTAGATGCAGAAGACGGGCTTGTCCGTCCGGTGCGTGTCCTTCTGGTTGATGATCGTGTCCACGGCCAGCGCGGTCTTGCCGGTCTGGCGGTCGCCGATGATCAGCTCGCGCTGCCCGCGGCCGATGGGCGTCATCGCGTCAATGGCCTTGAGCCCCGTCTGCAACGGCTCGCGCACCGGCTGGCGCGCCACGATCCCCGGGGCCTTGATCTCGATGCGCCGGTACTCCTCGGCCTCGATCGGTCCCTGCCCGTCCACGGGCTCGCCGAGCGCGTTCACGACCCGGCCCACGACGGCCTTGCCCACCGGGACCTGCGCGATGCGGCCCGTCCGCTCGCACTCGTCGCCCTCGCGGATCTTCACGGCCTCTCCGAAGAGGGCGACGCCGACGTTGTTCTCTTCCAGGTTCAGGACGAGCCCCTTCACGCCGTGCGGGAAGTTGAGCAGCTCCCCGGCCATGGCGCCGGACAGTCCATAGACGCGGGCGATCCCGTCCCCCACCGTGATCACGGTGCCCTTCTCGCGCACCTCGACCTTCCGGCCGTATTCCCGGATCTCCCGCTTCAGGATCTCGGTGACTTCCTCGATGCGCAGTTCCATGGTCTCCCTACCTGTTCGTGGTCAGATGGCTCCGAAGGGTCTCGAGATAGGTCCCCGTGGACAGGTCATAGACCCGGTCCCCCACGGTGACCCGCAACCCGCCCAGGAGGGCGGGGTCCGTCCGCTGCTGAAGCACCACGTGGCGGCCGACGGCGCGGGCCACGGCGGCCCGCACCCTGATCGCCTGGGGTTCGGTCAGGGGCGCGGCCGTGACCAGTTCGCCCCGCTCGCGGCCGGCGCGGCGCTCCTGCTCGACCGAGAAGGCCTCCACGATCTGGGGGAGCTGCACGAGCCGCCTTCGCGACGCGAGCAGGGCGAGGAACGCCACGGCCAGGTCCCCGAGCCTCATCCGTTTCGCGGTCTCCGACACGACCCGGGCGGCCGCGTCGGACGAGACGGTGGGGCTCGTCAGGACCTCGCGCAGGTCGTCGTGGCGCTCCATCTCGCGCTGAAAGGCCTGCAGGTCCGCGAGGCAGCGCCCTTCCTGGCCCCTCTCGCGCGCCACGTCCAGGAGGGCCGCCGCGTATCGCCTCGCCGCCGTTCCGATGACCGCCACGGAACTTTCCCTCCTCGATCAGGCCGTGCCGTCCCCGGCGCTCCGGGCAACCTCCCGCGCGAATCGGTCCACCAGGGGGTCGGGCACCCGGGCCGCTTCCGGTCCCTCCAGCCGCCTCCTCGCCGCTTCGAGGGCCCGGTCCACCAGAATGGCGCGGACCTCCTGCCTCGCGGCCTTGACCGCCTGGCTCATCGCGAAGTCCGTCTCGGTCCGGATCTTTTCGGACAGGACCGCGCCCTCGTGGGCCAGGGCGTCGCGCTCCTTCTCGCCCAGGGCCCGGAACTCGGCCATCAGGGCCTCCACCTCGCGCGTCAGGTTCTGAAGCCGCGAGCGGGACTCGTTCAGCCGGGCCTCCGCCTCGGCGAACTGGCGCGTCGCCTCGTCCACCTCGGTCCGGATGGCCTCGAAACGCGATTCAAGAAACTGCTTCAGGCGCGGCCCGACGATCCACAGGAGGGGCAGGGCCACCAACAGAAACGACACGATGTAGAGCCCCTGGATGCGCGGGTGGAACCCGTGGAAGCCGGCCTCCGGGGCCGGAACCGCCCAAAGCGCCAGTCCCGCCGCCACCAGGACCGCGAGGACCGCCTTCTGCCACCCGGCCAGGTTCTTCATCGGACCCCCCGCTCCACGGCCCGCGACTGCTCCTCGATCAGGCCCGCGAGCATCGCCGCCACGTCGTCCGCCTGGGCGAGGAACCTGCGCTTCTCCTCGTCGATCGTCCCGAGGTGGCGATCGAGTTCCGCCTGCATCCTGGCCCGCTCCCGGGTCACGATCTCCGACCGGAGGCGGGATCCCTCGTCCGCGAGCCTCCGCCGGACCTGGACCGCCTCGGTCCGGGCGGCGGAGAGGCGGGCCTCGATGTCCGCCTCGAGCGTCCGGACCTCTTCGTGCAGGTCGCGCGCCCGCCGGCGCAGGCCCTCCGTCGCCTCGTCCCGGCGCTTCAGGAAGCGGGTGTAAGGGCCGAAGAAGGTCGTCCACAGCACGGCATACAGCAAAAGGAACAGCACCAGTTGCACGAAGTACGTGGCGTCGAGGTCAATCAACCCGGCCTTCAGCACCACCGGAGTTTCCATCGCGGTCGCCCCCACGAAGTCCGCCGGACAAGGCGC
>DYKK01000498.1 GCA_020722625.1 Anaeromyxobacter dehalogenans | reverse complement strand
GGACCGTCCGATAGATGGGGGGGGGGAAGTCGCGGCCCCAGGGTGGTGACATGAGACGAAGCAGATTTCATGTTTACTCAAAGACTTGCGGCAACTGACGGCGGATTTGGGACCGACCACGAAGAGCGCTGTCGCCAGATGATTCCACATGACGACCTCCTCCAACAAAACCGACCATGCAAGCCGAGGACGGCCGCGGGGGCCAACCCGCGGCCCTCCGGCCGGGGGACACAGGTCGAGGTCCCCCGTCCCCGTCCGTGCCCGCACCGCGTCATCCCCGTGACGAGTCCATCCAAGTGTATGCCCTCCGGTCTCCGTGTCAAACGGTCGTCGGGGTCGAGTGCACGATCGGAACGTGGACCCGGGTCCCCGGATCGGTTAGACTCCCCTCCCGGCGCGAGGAGGCGCGGATGGACAATCCGGGCGTGGAGACGGGTGGGCGGGCCGGCCCGATCGAGGAGCGGCGGGTCCTGCTGGACGCGGCGGGTGTCGAGGCCACGCTGGACGGGCTGGCCCGGAAGGTCGCGGCCTACGCGGAGGCGCGCACCATCGGGCTTGTGGGCATCCAGACCGGCGGAGTCCACCTGGCCCGCCGGATCCTCACGCGCCTGCCGGGACTGGGGGTCGCGCAGGCCCCCCTCGGGGTCCTCGACATCACCCTGTACCGGGACGACATCTTCCTGGGGCTCCAGCAGCCCCTGGTCCGCCGGACCGACCTCCCGTTCGAGGTCCAGGACGCCGACGTGATCCTGGTGGACGACGTGCTGTACACGGGGAGGACGATCCGGGCGGCCCTGGACGCACTCGTGGACTTCGGGCGCCCCCGGGCGATCCGGCTCGCCATCCTGGTGGACCGCGGCCTGCGGGAATACCCGATCCAGGCGGACTGGGTGGGGATCCGGACCGACACGACGCCGGACGAGACGGTGCGCGTGGAACTGGTCGAGGGCGGCGCGCCCGTGGACCGCGTGGTCGTGTACGGGCGGCCCCGACCCGCGTGACCGGGGGCGTCGGAGGCGTCATGGCAGGTGGGGCCGGCAGCGGAATCGAAGGTGCGGGTCAACCCGGGCATAGGCACCTCCTCGGCCTTCGCGGGATGCCCGGGGACCAGGTCACATCAATCCTCGACCTCGCCGCGGAGTTCAAGGCGGTCTCGAAGCGCCGCATCAA
>DYKK01000497.1 GCA_020722625.1 Anaeromyxobacter dehalogenans | reverse complement strand
GCCGCGGCCCCGGCCCCCGTCTTCCAGCGGGCCTGGATCGTGATCAGGTCGCTCTGTTCCTCGACGTGGGCGCTCACGGCGGCCCCGACCTCCTCGATGGTCGCGGGCAGGCTCAACCGGAACCGCACCTTCGAGAGGTTCTGGGGGATCTCGACCTGGTCGAGTTCGGTGCGCAGCACGGTCGCGGGATCGACCCGGGCCTTCCCGCCCGCGGGGACATATCGCAGCACGGTGCGGGCCTCGTACGTCCGCTTGCCCAGAAAATACCCGCCCGCGGCCCCGCACGTCCCCGCGACCACGAACACGGCCAGGAAGTGGTACCGCCGCCGCCACAGCCCCGCCAGGACCGTCCCGAGGTCGAACGGGAGGCGGATGGACTCGTCGGAGGGGGGACCCGGGGACTGCACGCCGCGGACTCCTCGATGCGAGGTTTCGAGACGACCCTTCGTGTTGTACCGTTTCCCCGCGCCCGGATCAAGGTGGGTGAGGGACCCAGAATTCGCCGTCAGATTTCACAACCAATTGAATCTATCGGCTTTTGCGAGGATCCTCATTCACCACCATCTCACGGCAGCGGGTGTGCGACTTCAATCCGCAATCCGCAATCCGAAATCCTGATTCGCCGCCCTCGAGGCGACGAATCAGCGGGGGACCCGGCCCACGGCCCGCCAGAACGCGGTCCAGGCCACGGCGAGGTCGTACTCGGCGCGGATCAGGGCGGCCTCGGACTGGGCGAGCGCGGCCTGCGCGTCCAGCAACTCGACCTGGTCGCCCTCCCCCAGGCGGTAGCGCTCCTCCGCGAGGGTCATGGTCTCGCGGGACGAGGCGGCGGCCGCCCGGGCCGGAGGGATGCGCGCCGCGGCCTCCACGACCCGCGAGCGGGCCTGCTCGACCTCGGACCGGATGCCCAGGTCCAGGGCCTCCAGGCCCGCCTTGATCGCGGCCACGCGCGCCTCCTGCGCCCGCACCCCGTGGCGGGTGGCCAGCCCCGAAAAGAGGGGGTAAGACAACCCCAACCCGACCGCCCAGTTCGGCACGAGGTCATCCATCTCGACGCCGGCCTCCGACGCCGACCCGAACGCGAACAGGCGCGGGTAGTAGTCGCCCTGGATGCGCGTCAACTCGGCCTCCTGGGCCCGGAGGCGGTCGAGGAAGGCCGCGCGCTCGGGCCGGCG
>DYKK01000162.1 GCA_020722625.1 Anaeromyxobacter dehalogenans | reverse complement strand
CTCGCGTCTCCAGGACGCGCCTACTGGACCTCGATGTCCGCGGCGGTGAGCGGGACCAGGACGTACTTGCCCCACGAATACTTGACCGCCCCCGTCAAGCGCGAGAGGGCCTGGCCCTGCGTGAGCGCCACCGAGGCTTTCAGGCCGTAGTCGTCGGCCACGTAGATGCCGTTGCCCGCCTGGAACCACCAGGAAGGCTGCGTGCCGCCCGTGACGTCCGTGACCTGGACGTCCGTCAGCATCACGCGGAGCCCCTCGTACGCCTCGCACGCCTCGACCGTGCCGCCGGCCTCGAAGGCGGCCGCCGCGACCCCGATCGGATCGGGCACGTCCGCAGTCCCCACCTTCTGCACCGACGAGGCCGAGACCTCGGTCATGCAGTAATACTCCTTGTAGTCACCCACGACCGAGACGAGGTCCCCCGGCTGGAAGTCCGTGTCCAGGCTCTTGGACACCACGAGAAGCATCCCGGTGTATTTCCCGTTGTTCCCGAGGGGCCAGGACGACACCGGGTCCTGCACGTAGTAGCCGTGCAGGGAGGCCGAGACCGAGTGTCGCGTCGAGACGACGACCACGTCCGCGAGCGCGACCCCGGACGCGATCGTCGAATTGCCTTCCTGGGTGCACTGCACCGACGCATCCCCGGACTGGATCTGCAGGACCGGCTTCTTTTCGAGCGGGGCGTCTTCTCCGGGGACCTCGGCCGCGGCCTCGAAGGCGTCGGGGACCGGCTCGGGCACCGGGTCCGGCGTGGGCTCGGGCACCGGCTCCGGCGTGGGCTCGACCTGGCCCGCGACCACGATGTCCGAAAGCGACCTCGGGACGAGGCGATACTTGCCCCAGTGGTACTTCACCACGCCCGTGAGCGCCGCCAGTTGCGTGCCCGCCACGGGGGTCCACGCGACCTGGAAGTCGTTGAGGACCTCGATGCCGGCCCCGACCCGGAACCACCCCTTGCCGTCCGACGAGTCGGCCGCGGTCACGTCCACGTCGTGGAGCGTGACGACCACGCCCTCCAGCGGCTCGGCCCCGGGACCGCCGCCGTTCTCGAGCGGGGAGGGGTCGTCCACGGGGAAGCCCCCGGGCGCGGGTTGCTGCCCCGTCTTTTCGACGGACGTCGCGTAGATTTCGCTCAAGCAGTAATATTCTTTGTAATCTCCTCTCACGACGACCTCGTCCCCGGGCGCGACCTGGACCCCGGCGCTCTTGTTGACCACGACCAGGATCCCCGTGTAGGACACCGCCCCGCCCACCGGGAAGTCGGCGACGTAAAAGCCTTCCGTCCCCGCGCTCGCCGAAAACTTCGGGCTCGTGACCACGACCGGACCGACCCCGACGCCCGCCTGGATCAGGTTGTTCCCCTCATTCGAGCAATTGACAGACGTGTCCGACGACTGGATGTCAAACACCTTGCCCAGGGGGGTCACGACCTCGCCGTCCGCCGGCACGTCGGGGCCGATGACCTCGGGCGACGGCTCCGCGACCGGCCCCTCGCCGAGGTCCGCGGCGGACCGGGGGGCGAGCCGGTACTTCCCGAAGTGATATTTCACCGCGCCGGTCAGCGATGCGATCGTCGCGCCCTGGACCGGTGTCCACGGGATCTCGAAGTCGTTGACCACCTGGATCCCGTTCCCCACCTCGAACCACCCCTTCCCGTCCGAGGCGGTCGTCCGGGTCACGGTCACCTGATGGAGCGTGACGATCACGCCCTCGTACGGCTCGGCCTGGGCCGGGTCTCCACCGTTTTCGAGCGGGGCCGCGTCGTTCAGGACGACCGGCGCGGGCACCGCCGCGTCCCCCTTCTCCGTCCAGTCCGTCGCCTTCAGTTCGCTCATGCAATAGTACTCGGTGTGGTCCGCGGTGACGGACAGGACCCGGCCGGGAGGGAAGTCCGTGGCCGCAGCCGCGTCCACCACGAGGAGGATCCCCTTGAACGGGGCCGACGCCTCAAGACCCGCCTCCGCGACCCAGTACCCGTGCAGTTTGGGCTGGCCGGAGGTCTTGTCCCACGAGGCCACGAATCGCGGCGAGACCACGACCATGTCGGCCATCGCAAGGCCTGTCGCGGGGTTCTGGATGCCGTCCGTGGTGCAGTTCACGCTGGCGTCCGACGACTGGACCTGCGAGATCGTCGTCTTGCCGGGCGGGACGCCGTCCGTCGCGTGGTCGTCCCCGGGGTGCCAGGGGACCTCGGTCAGGCCCTCGGCCACGGGCACGTCCTGCCCGCCGGTCTCGCCACCCGCGCCCGTCGAGACCGACCGCGAACCGCAGCCGAACCCGAATCCAAGACCCATCAGTATCACGAACGTTTTTCGAATCATGGCCGTACCTCCACATGCCCGGCGCCCTTCTATCGAAACGCCCCGGCGAAGTCAATCCACGAATTGCCTTTGGCCGGGACCTGGGATATCGTCCAACCCCGACCGGTTGGGATGCATCCATCCAGGAGGTGAAAGATGAAGCGGTTCGTTTCGGTCGTCGTGACGGGGGTCGTGGCGCTCGCCGGGTGCAAGGGCAAGGCGCCCGAGGCCCCGCAGCAGGCCCCGGCCCCGAAGGAGGAGGTGTCGAAGGCCGCGGCCCCCGCCCTCACCGGACCCGCGGCCCGCGTGAACGGGGTCGAGATCAGCGCGGCCGCGGTCAACGAGGAACTGGCCAAGATCACCCAGAGCGGCGCGCGCAACATTCCCGAGGACCGGCTCGCGAAGATCCGGCAGAACATCGTGAACCGGCTCATCGAGGAGGAGTTGATCCGCCAGGAGGTCCAGCGCCAGGGCGTCCAGGTCACCAAGGAGGAGGTGGACGCCGAGTTCGAGCGCTACAAGGGGCGGTTCAAGAGCGAGGAGCAGTTCAACAACTTCCTCACGCACGGCCGCACGACCGTCGAGGAGATCCGGGCGCGGCTCGAGCGCAGCGCGGCCCTGAACAAATTGCTGACCAAACTGGGTCAACTGGCCGTGTCCGACGAGGACATCCAGAAGGCCTATGAATCCGGGATCAAGATGTACACCGAGCCCGAGCAGGTCCACGCCCGGCACATCCTGGTGAAGGTCGCGGAGAACGCCCCTGCGGACCAGGTCGAGGCCGCGAGGAAGAAGGCGGCCCAGGCGATGAAGCGCCTGAAGAAGGGCGAGGACTTCGCGGCCGTGGCCAAGGAGGTGTCGGACGACGCGGTCTCGCGCGAGAAGGGCGGGGACCTCGGGTTCTTCCGGCGCGGGGTCATGGTGCCGAAGTTCGAGGAAGCGGCGTTCGCGTTGAAGGCGGGCGAGATGACGAAGGAGCCGGTCCGGACCCCGTTCGGATTCCACATCATTCAGATGCTGGAGCGCAAGGCGGAGCGCGTGAAGCCCCTCGACGAGGTCCGCGAGCAGATCACGGAGAGCCTGAAGAACCGGAACCTCTTCAAGGCCCGTCGCGAACTGGTCGAGCGGCTGCGCCAGGAAGGCAAGGTCGAGAACCTCCTCCCCGAGGCTCCACCGCCCCCGCCGCCCCCGGCGCCGGCCACGCCCCCGCCGCCGGCCGCCCCTGCGGCCCCGGCAGGCGGCTCGAACTGACCATCGCCCGCGACGAAAGGGGTCTTCATGGCAGCCACATCGGGCCTGGAAATCCTCGAACCCTCGATCTTCGAGCGGGGCGCCCCGGGACGCTGCGGGATGGACCTTCCGGACCCGGGGCGCGACGCGCGGCCCGCGATCCCCGGGTCGCTGCTCCGCAAGCGGCCCGCGGCCCTGCCCGAGGTCTCGGAGGTCGAGGTCGTCCGCCACTTCACCCGCCTGTCCCGCCGCAACTTCGGGGTGGACCTGGGGTTCTACCCGCTCGGCTCGTGCACGATGAAGTACAACCCCAAGGCGTGCGAGGAGGCGGCCTCCCTCCCCGGGTTCACCGGGGTCCATCCCCTGTTCCCGGCCGCCCTGACCCAGGGAGCCCTGTCGGTGATGTGGGCCCTCGAAGAGGCCCTGCGGGAGGTTACGGGCATGGCCGCGGTCTCCCTGGCCCCGGCGGCCGGGGCGCACGGGGAGTGGACGGGCCTGCGGATGATCCGCGCGGCCTTGCGCAGACGCGGGGAGAACCGGACCCGGATCCTGGTCCCGGACACCGCCCACGGCACCAATCCCGCGTCGTCGTCGCTGTGCGGGTTCCAGGCGGTCGAGGTGAAGAGCAGCGAGGCCGGTCTGCTGGACCCGGAGGCGGTCGCCCGGGCCATGGACGGGGACGTGGCCGCCCTCATGGTCACGAATCCCAACACACTCGGGCTGTTCGAGCGGGATCTCCCCCGCATCGCGGCCCTCGTGCACGAGAAGGGCGGGTTCGTCTATGGCGACGGCGCGAACCTGAACGCCCTGCTCGGGAAGGTGCGGCCCGCATCCCTGGGACTGGACGTGATCCAGTTGAACCTCCACAAGACCTTCTCGACGCCCCATGGGGGCGGAGGTCCGGGCGCAGGCCCGGTCGGGGCGGCCCCGGCCCTGGAACCGTTCCTGCCGGTCCCGCGCGTGGTGCGTGGGGAGGACGGATCCCTGTCGCTTTCCGAGGACTTCCCGGACAGCATCGGCCGCATCCGTTCGTTCCACGGGCAGTTCCTGGTGCTGGTGCGCGCCCTGGCTTACATCCGGGGCCTGGGCGCGGCCGGGCTGCGCCGGGTCGCCGAGGTCGCCGTCCTCAATGCGAACTACGTGCGCCGGCGGCTCGAGGGGACCTACCACCTGCCGTACCCGGGACCCTGCATGCACGAGGTCGTGTTCTCGGACAGGCGCCAGGCGCGCGCGGGCGTGCACACGATGGACATCGCGAAGCGCCTGATGGACCACGGGTTCCACCCGCCGACCGTGTATTTCCCCCTCATCGTGAGCGGGGCGCTCATGATCGAGCCCACCGAGACCGAAGACAAGGCCACGCTGGACGAGTTCATCGCGGCGATGCTCGAAATCGCACGCGAGGCCGAGGAGGACCCCGGGCGCCTCCACCAGGCGCCCCACCGGACGTCGGTCTCCCGGGCCGACGAGGTCCTCGCGGCCCGCAAGCCGGTCCTGACGTGGCCGGAGCGCGGCGAGTCGCCGTCTTGACTTCCGCGAGACCCCGGGGAAATACTTCATTCAGAAGGACGGGGGAATCGCCCGCGCATGGAGAAGGGAACACGCCCGGAGACCTTCTGGCGCCATCCCGGAGGGAAACTCCGGGACGAAGGCCCCGGCGCCTTGACCGATGCGGAATTGCTGGCGATCCTCATCGGGAGCGGCAACCAGAGGCGGTCCGCCGAAGACATTGCAAGCGAGGTCATCCATCGCTTTGGCTCGCTGCGGGGACTGGTCGGTCAACCGATCGAGAAACTGGTCGAAATCAAGGGTCTCGGCGATGTGAAGGTCATCCGGATCGCTGCGGCCTTCGAGATCGCCCGGCGTCTCCTCCGGCGCGAGACATGAGCCCATGACGAAGCGGTCGAAGATCAGGAGGGGGAGAGTTCAGATCCCCGGTCCGGATGAGACCTCGGTCTGGAAGACCGAGCGCAGCGCCGTGGCCGTCGTCGCCGGCTGGATCCGGGAGATCATCGCCGAGAGGTCCCTCCCCCTCGGCGATGCGGACGTGGACACGTCCGGGGCGGACCGAAAGTCGCCGGACCTCGTGATCTACGCACGTCCCGGGGGCCGGGAGGCCCTGGTGGTCGGCGAATTCAAGCCCCCGTCCCACGACGCCTTCGAGGAGGCCGCGCTCAAGAAACCTGCACACGAGAAGGCGAATCGCCGGCGGGCCCCGTACTTCGTGACCTCGAACTTCCGGGAACTCGTGTGGTTTTCGACCCAGCGAGCCAACGAGATGGCCCCCGAGGAGCAGCAATTGATGGCGGCCCCCTATCCGCTGTCGTCTCTAGACACGCTGGACCTGCTGGAGGAAGGCCGCGTGGCGGGTCCGTTCCGGCGCGCACTCGTCACGTTTCTCGAAGACCTCGTCCGCACCCACTTCGAGCAACGCCCGCTGCCCAGGCTCCCCCTGGATACCTACCTCGTGCTCCGGCTGCACGCGACCATCCAGGCCCTCGCGTGCCGCTACCATCAGGTGGTCGCGCAGCGTTGCCACAAGGACCCGGACTTCGAGCGCCGACTCGCGGCGTGGTTTCGCGAGCAGGCCTGGGAGTATCACCGGGGCTCGGAGGAGGACTACGCCAGGGTCGGCCGCCAGGCGGCGTATCTTCTGGTCAACAAGATTCTCTTCTATCATGTCTTGCAGTCCCAGCGCCCGCGCGATCTCGACCCCCTTGACCTCCCGGAGGGCCTCACGAAGGGAAGGCTCCTCCAGAGGCAAGTGCAGGCATTCTTCGACGAGGTCGTCGAGCGGATTGACTACGAGACAATCTACTCGACCGACTTCATTGACGACATCGCCTTCCCCGATGACCCCGAGGCTGTGCGCCGGGTCGTCGAGATGAACGGCCTCCTTCGACGCCATGACCTGCGCGCGATCGGGTACGACATCCTGGGGCCAATCTTCGAGCGGCTGATCCCGGAGCACGAGCGCCACGTCCTGGGCCAATACTTCACGAACCCCCTCGTGGTGGACCTCATCCTGGGATTCTGCCTGCAGCACGAGGAAGACGTCGTCTTCGACCCCTCGTGCGGGGCCGGGACCTTCCTCGTCCGCGCCTACCAGCGCAAGAGACGCCTGCTCAATCCCCGGATGGGTCACGCTGAGGCCTTGGCCGGCCTTTGGGGTTGCGACATCGCCAAGTTCCCCGCGCACCTCGCCACCATCAACCTGGCGCTCAACGACCTGACCGTCCAGGAGAACTACCCACGTGTCCTCCAGGGCGACTTCTTCGACCTCGTCGCCGGGGGCGACGGGGGAGGCCGAACGATTCGGGTCCCGCGCTCGTCGGGTGAGACAGCGGCGCTCGCCTTTCCGAGGGCGGTGGACGCCATCGTCGGCAACCCACCCTACACGCGCCAGGAGGAGATCGGGCAGGTCGCCCCGAAGGAAGGGCTCATCGAGAAGGCGCTTCGGGATGCCGGGGCCGGGGCCTTGTCGATCTCGAGGCGCGCAGGGATCCACGCCTGGTTCTTCGTGCACGGGACAAAGTTCCTGAAGCCCGGTGGGCGCTTCGGGTTCGTCGTGTCCGACACCTGGCTCGACGTGGGCTTCGGAGAGGGGCTCAAGCGGTTCCTGCTCTCGCACTACCGGATTGCGGCGGTCGTGGCCTCGAAGGTGGAACGGTGGTTTCCGGACGCGGGCACCAACACCTGTGTCGTGTTGATGCAGCGCGAGCCCGACGAAGCCCGGCGGGCCGCTGGGTTGGTGCGGTTCATCCTCCTCAAGCGACCGCTCGCCCAACTCATCCCGCCTGGAGGACCACCCGCCGAGGAACGGCGGCGATGGGGCTTTGTCGCGTCGCTGCTGGACCTGTTCTCGGCGCACGACCGGCCTTACGAGAACGCGGACGCGCGCATCGTGCCGGTGGCCCAATCCACGCTCGCGCCGGAGGCGAAGTGGGGCGCCATCCTCAAGGCCCCGCCGATCTCGTTTCACATCCAGG
>DYKK01000496.1 GCA_020722625.1 Anaeromyxobacter dehalogenans | reverse complement strand
CTGAAACGGGCCCTGGACCGCGGGCCGTTCGAGGCCCTGCGCCGGCAGGCGAAGGCCGAGGAGGACGATCGCATCTCGCTCCCGGTCCCCGAACCCGGCCCGCCGGCGGACGAACTTCGAGACGAGATCAGACGATATCAAGTCGAACAACCCGCGCCGGGGACGGAGGACCTGGTTCGGGCGTACTACGAGTCGTTGATGAAATGACAGGGGACCGGATCAGGTGACAGTGGCAGTCTCAGTGACAGGAGACAGTGACAGGGACAGTTTCCAGTGGCAGTGACAGTGCCGGTGATGCGGCTCGTGGGTCAATTGGGGACCGGGACCCCCACCTGGGTCAGGACCGAGTGGGGCCAGGTCAGGACGGTGCGGGTCGCGACCACCTCGTCGCCCGCGAACAGGGTCAGTGTCACGGGACCCGGCGGGCAGTTGGCGACGAAGAAGACGCCGTGGGACTGCGTCTGGGCGAGGTCGGTCTTTGGGATGGGGATTCCGTCCGACAGGTACGCCACCCTGCCCGCGGACGACTCGACGCGCACCCCGGCCCGGGGGACCTCGCTCTTGCGGTCATACACCGAGCCCTGGACGTAGCCCATCCGCTCGTCCTGGCCGAGGATCTGCCGCGGGATCGAGTACAGGCTCGCGTCCAGCATCCGCAGGCGCATCGTGGTCCAGTGTTCGTCGAGCCTCCGGTCGAACTGTCGGACGGTCGGCAGGCCCTCCTTGACGAGTTCCACGTACCCGTCCGTCCCCCCGTCCGGGACGGGGACCGCGAGGATGAACGCACCCGCATCGTCGGACTCGGTCTCGGCCAGCGGCGCCTGGGTCATGTCGCGAACGGTGATTCTCACGTGCGGCAGGGGTTCTCCGAGGTCGGGATCGGTCGGGGTCATCAGCCGCGTGAGCCCGGCGAGGATCACATACGGGCCGGCCACCTCGGCGACGAACCCGTCCACGGCGGGGTATTGGAGCCCGTCCCGGTCGGGGCCCGCGTCCACCCCCGCGTGGAACGGGCCCAGGTCGTCGCCGGGGCGGGCGTTCTCGGCACAGGACAGCAGGGCGATCAGGAGGACGACCACGGCCTCGATCCGCCACCACGATCTCGACAGCACGACGGAATACCTTGATCTGTCGCGATCTCGTGCCAGCCGCGACTTGGAAGTCGCGGCCCCAGGGTGGTGAA
>DYKK01000161.1 GCA_020722625.1 Anaeromyxobacter dehalogenans | reverse complement strand
CCGGACCCCGGACGCCGGACCCCGGAGCCAGATCCAGAGTCCGTGGACAGGGTCAGTGTCAACGTCCGTGTCGGCGGCGGCGTCGTTCCTCCGACCTCGGGACGGCGGATTGTCGCGTCCGGACACGGGTGACACCCGACCGCAACCCGGCTAGAATCCGGGTCTCCGGATGGAAGGAGTCCGGCTTTGAGGTTTGCGCTCCCCAAGGGAAGGCTCGAGGCCCGCGTCCTGGGAATCCTGGGCGAGGTCGGGGTGGACGTGGCGCGGCTCGAACGGTCGTACCGGCCCACGACCGGCGGGAATGACCTTTCATTCAAGATGTTCAAGCCGCAAAACATCCCGGCCATCGTGGCCCTGGGGTCGGCGGACGCCGGGTTCACGGGCCGGGACTGGGTCGAGGAGACGGGTGCGCACGTGGTGGAGGTCCTCGACCTGGGTTTCGACCCGGTGCGCATCGTGGCCGCGACCGCGGGGCCGGACCTGGACGCCCTGCGCGGACGCACGGTGGTCGCGGCCTCGGAGTACGAGCGGTTGACCCGGGCCTTCCTCGATGCGCAGGGGATGTCCTACACCTTCATCCGGTCCTACGGGGCGACCGAGGTCTTCCCGCCCGAGGACGCGGACCTGATCGTGGACAACGTCTCGTCCGGGGCCACGTTGCGTAGCCACGGCCTGCGCGTCGTGGCCGAGATCCTGACCTCCACGACCCGGTTCATCGCGAACCCCGCGGCCATGGCCGATCCGGGGCGCCGGGAGCGCATCGAGGCCCTGGCGGACCTGATGCGCGCGGTCCTGCGCGCCCGCGAGCGAGTCCTTCTCGAGATGAACGTCCCCGCGGACTGCCTCGACGCGGTCGTTCGCGAGGTTCCGTGCATGAAGAGCCCCACCGTGAGCCCCCTGTATGGCGGGGACGGATACGCGGTCAAGGTCGCGGTCCCCCGGCGGGACGTGCCCGCGACCGTCTTGCGCCTGAAGGCCCTGGGTGCCACGGACATCCTGGAATACGACCTCAACAAGATCCTGTTGTGAGGGGGGGCGTGCGGCGCGACGTTCCCGATCCCCTGCGGACCCGACCCGAGGTCGCCCGGATGACCCCCTACCACCCGCCCACCGAGGGCCGGCACGGGCGGTTGCGCCTCGACTTCAACGAGAACACGGTCGGGTGCTCGCCGCGGGTGCTCGAGGCCATCCGCGAGGCCACGGCGGACGAGGTCGCGACCTACCCCGAGTACTCGGGGATCCTGCGGACCGTTGCGTGGACCCTGGGGCTCGACCCGGACCAGGTCCTGGTCACGAACGGCATTGACGACGCCATCCGCACGATCTACCTGACCTACCTGGGACCCGACGACACGCTGCTCTTGCCCTCGCCCACCTTCGCGCTCTTCGATGTGGACGCCCAGGTGATGGGGGCTCGCATCGAGCGCGTTCCCTACCGGCCGGGGACCCTGGCGTTCCCGCTCGACGAGGTCCTGTCTCGTCTGTCCGCCCCACCGGCCCCGCGCATCCTGGTCGTGGTCAACCCCAACAACCCCACCGGGACCGCCATCGGCCGGGCGGACGTCGAGCGCCTGCTCCGCGCGGCCGCCAGGGTCGGGACCCTGGTCCTCCTCGACGAGGCGTACCACGAGTTCGCGGGGCTGGACCTGCTGGACCTGGTCCACCGGCACCACAACCTCCTGGTCCTGCGCACGTTCTCGAAGGCGTACGGGCTTGCGGGGCTGCGCATCGGGGTCGTCGCGGGCCCGGCCCGGGCCGTCGCGGACGTCCGCAAGGTCCTGTCCCCCTACGGGGTCAATACCCTGGCCGTTCGCGCCCTCGCCGCGGCCCTGCGCGACGAGGCCCACGTCCGCCGCTACGTGCAGCAGGTGGGGCGGGGACGGATCGTGCTGCAGCGGGGGCTGGACCGGCTCGGCCTGGACTGGCGCGTGTCGCGGGCGAACTTCCTGCTGGTCCGGTTCGGGGCCGAGGCGGGGCGCGTCCTCGACGCGTTGCGCGACGAGGGCGTCCTGGTGCGCGACCGTTCCGCAGACCCCCTGACGCGGGGCTGCCTTCGCCTGGGCATCGGGACCCCGGCCCAGTCCCGCCGGCTGCTCGCCGCCCTCCGCCGGGTGTTCCGGGATCGAGCGCTCCTGTTCGACCTGGACGGGGTCCTGGTGGACGTGTCCGCGTCGTACCGGACCGCGGTCGCCCGGACCGTGGAGGCCCTGGGCGGGGGTCGCCCGTCGTTCGAGGACATCCATCGCGTCAAGAACGAGGAGGCCCCCCCGGACGACTGGGCCTTGACGCGCGCGATCCTGCTCGCCCGAGGCGTGGACGTCCCCCTGGCCCGCGTGCGCCGGGTCTTTCAGCGGTTCTACCTCGGGGACCGGGACCACGCCGGGCTGCGGGAACTCGAGCGATGGCTGTGGCCGCGCGCGGTCCTGGCGCGGCTGGCCCGGCGCTTCCCCCTGGGGATCGTGACGGCCCGGCCCCGGGCGGAGGCCCTGTGGACGCTCAGGAGATTCGGCGCGGAGCACCTGTTCCGCGTGGTCGTGGCCCGCGAGGACGTGGGGCCGGCCCGCCTGAAACCGGACCCGCAGGGTCTGTTGCTCGCGCAGCGCCGCCTGGGGACGAGGCTCGCGGCCTACGTCGGCGACTCGACCTCGGACATGCGGGCCGCCGTGGCGGCAGGGCACTGGGCCGTCGGGTGCGTGACCCCGGGCGCGGACCCGGAGGCGCACGACCGCAGGATGCGCGAGGCCGGGGCGGACGAGGTCGGCCGCCGCGTCGAGGAGGTCGCGACCCTCCTGGAATGGGGGCGGCGATGAGGACCGCGACCGTGAACCGCGAGACGACCGAGACACGGGTCTCGGTGACTCTGGACCTCGACGGCCGCGGGGAATCGCGCGTCTCGACCGGGATCGGGTTCCTCGATCACCTGTTGCAGGCCTTCGCGAAGCACGGGCTCTTCGATCTGACCGTGGACGCGACCGGGGACCTCCACGTGGACCAGCACCACCTGCTCGAAGACGTGGGGATCACGCTCGGCCAGGCCTTCGACCAGGCCCTCGGGGAGCGCCGCGGCATCGCCCGCGCGGGATTCTTCGTGTTCCCCATGGACGAGGCCGTGGCCTTCGTGACCGTGGACCTGTGCGGCCGGTCCCTCCTGCACTTCGAGGCCCCGTTCACGGGGCGTTTCGTGGGGGAACTCGAGGTCGCGCTGCTCGAGGAGTTCTTCTTCGGGTTCAGCCAGGCCCTGCGCGCGGTGGTCCACGTGACCATGCCCTACGGCCGCAACGACCACCACAAGGCCGAGGCGATCTTCAAGGCCTTCGGCAAGGCGATGAAGGGGGCGGTCGCCGTCGAGGAGCGGGCCTCGGGCGAGGTCCCGAGCACGAAAGGGACCCTGTGAGCGCGGACGTGACGCTCGTGGACTACGGCGGGGGGAACACGGGATCCATGGCCCGGGCCCTGGCGCGCGTCGGGGCGGGCGTGCGCGTGGCGGCCCGCGGGGCGGAGGCCGGGGACGCCGGGCGCCTGGTCCTGCCCGGGGTGGGGCACTTCGGGGCCGTGATGGAGGCCCTGCGCGAGCGGGGCCTGGACGGGGCCGTGGCGCGCCACATCCGAGCGGGCCGCCCGTTTCTGGGGGTGTGCGTGGGCTTGCAGGTCCTCCTCGACGAAAGCGACGAGGCCCCGGGCGTGCCCGGGCTCGGCCTCATCCCCGGCCGGGTCGTCCGCTTCCAGGCGGCCAAGGTCCCCCAGGTCGGGTTCAACCGGGTCGAGACGGTGCGGGACAGCCGGGTCCTGGCGCCTGGATATTTTTACTTCGTGAATTCTTATCACGCTGTTCCAGCGGACCCTTCCGTGGTGGCCGCGACCGCCGAGCATGGGGTCCGCTTCACCGCAGCCCTGGAGGTCGGTGCCCTGCTCGCGGTCCAGTTCCACCCCGAAAAGTCGGGGTCGGCGGGGCTCGCCCTGCTCCACAGGTGGCTGTCGTGTTGACGAAACGGATCATTCCGTGCCTCGACGTGCGCGACGGCCGCGTGGTCAAGGGCACCCGCTTCGTGGACCTGCGGGACGCGGGGGACCCCGTGGGGCTCGCGGCCCGCTACGAGGGCGAAGGCGCGGACGAGGTCTTCTTCCTGGACATCACGGCGAGCGCGGAGGCGCGAGGGATCCTGATCCGCGTGGTCCGGGCCGTGGCGGAACGGGTCTTCATCCCCCTCGGCGTGGGCGGCGGGCTCCGGACGGTCGAGGACATGGCCGAGGTCCTGCGCGCCGGCGCCGAGAAGGTGTCCGTGAACACCGCCGCGGTCGAGGACCCCGGGCTCGTCACGCGCGCCGCGGCCGCCTTCGGGTCGCAGGCCGTGGTCGTGGCGATTGACGCGCGGGCGCGGGCCTCGGGGGGCTGGGAGGTCTTCACGCACGGCGGGCGCCGGCCCACCGGGATGGACGCGGTGGGGTGGG
The DNA here is from genome assembly GCA_020722625.1 of Anaeromyxobacter dehalogenans. Taxonomy (GTDB): domain Bacteria; phylum Myxococcota_A; class UBA9042; order DTJE01; family DTJE01; genus DYKK01. The sequence goes on along the minus strand of DYKK01000161.1, from coordinate 3,168 downwards.
CGTGCCGCGCGGTCGAGGCGGGCGCCGGGGAACTCCTCGTGACCTCGATGGATTGCGACGGGGTCCAGCGGGGATATGACCTCGCCCTGTACCAGGCCCTGGCCGACGCGGTCCCGGTCCCGGTGATCGCGTCCGGGGGCGCGGGCGGCGTCGAGGACATCCGGGCGGTCCTGTGCGAGGGCCGGGCCGACGCGGCGCTCGCGGCCTCGATCTTCCACTTCGGCCGCTGGACGGTGCGGGAGGTGAAGGTACGCCTGCGGGCCCTGGGCGTGCCGGTGCGGCCCCCGGACGACGAGGATTCCGCCGGGTAGGGAGGTGGTTCCGACATGCTGATCCCGAGCATTGACCTGATGGGCGGGAAGGCCGTTCAGCTGCGCCACGGCCGAGAGAAGGTCCTCGAGCGCGACGACGTGCTGGACCTGGCGCGCCGCTTCGGCCGCGTCGGGGAGGTCGCGGTCATTGACCTGGACGCCGCGATGGGGACCGGGGACAACGAGGCCCTGATCCGCGAGGTCTGCCGCGTGGCGCGCTGCCGGGTCGGGGGCGGGATCCGCACGGAGGACAAGGCCCGCCGCCTGCTGCGGGCCGGGGCCGCCCGCCTGATCGTGGGGACCGCGGCCTCGCGCGACTTCCTGTCGCGCCTGCCGCGCCATCGCGTGACGGCCGCGCTCGACTCGCTGCACGGGGACGTGGTGACCGAGGGCTGGACCACGCGCACCGGGCGCTCGCCCATCGAGGAGATGCAGGTCCTGGCCCCGGACGTGTCGGGCTTCCTGTGCACCTTCGTCGAGACGGAGGGCACGATGCAGGGCCTCCCGATGGAGCGCGTGCGGGAGATGCGGTCCGCGACGAGCCTCCCCCTGACCGTGGCGGGCGGGGTGCGCGGCATCGAGGAGGTCGTGGCCCTGGACCGCGCCGGCGTGGACGTCCAGGTCGGGATGGCCCTGTACACGGGGGCGATGGACGTGTCGGACGCCTTCGTGGCGTGCGTGGACTTCTCGAAGGGTCCGGTCCCCACCGTGGTCCGCGACCGTGCGGGCCAGGTCCTGATGCTCGCGTACTCGACTCCGGAATCGCTGCGGCGCGCGATTGACGAGGGCCGTGGCGTGTATTTCTCGCGGTCCCGCGATGCCCTGTGGGTCAAGGGCGAGACCTCGGGCAACCCCCAGCGCCTGGTCCGGGTCCAGGCGGACTGCGACCGGGACGCGCTGTTGTTCACGGTCGATCAGACCGGCGTGGCCTGCCACCGAAAGACCTACACCTGCTTCGGCCCCGGAGAGCGGGAGTTCAGCCTCCGCTCGCTGTTCGACGTGGTCGTGGACCGGCGGCGGGAGCCCCGACCCGGGTCGTACACGTCGTTTCTGTTCGAGAAGGAGGACCGCATCCCGCGCAAACTCAACGAGGAGGTCTATGAACTCCTGACCGCGAAGGGACACGACGACGTGGTCTGGGAGGCGGCGGACGTCCTGTACTTCCTGCTCGCGTACCTCGCGAGGCGGGAGGTGGACCTGGACGAGGTCGTGGCCGAGCTGTGGGGACGGGAAAGATAACGCTAATGAAAATATTGCACTACAACGAAGTGTCACCGGAGGTCCTGGCTCCTCGGGGCCCCGACCCGGAAGACCTGCGGCGGGCCCTGGCGGTGTTCGAGGAGGTGGCGCGGGACGGGGACGCGGCGGTGCGGCGGTTCGCGGCGCGGTGGGACGGGCTCCAGGAGGCGGAGCCCTTCGAGGTGTCGCGCGGGGAACGGGAGGCTGCGGTCGCGGGCCTGCCCCGGGACCTGCGCGAGGCCCTGGACCTGGCGATCGCCCGGGTGCGCGAGGCCGCGGAGCGGTGGATGGAGCGCATCGAGCGCATGGCCTGGCCGCTCGGGGACAGCCGCATCCAGGTGTGGCCCACGCCGGTCGAGCGGGCGGGAGGGTACGTCCCCGGGGGGCGCTATCCCCTGCCGTCGTCCGCGGTGATGACCGTGGTCCCGGCCCGGGTGGCCGGGGTGGACGAGGTGGTGGTCTGCTCGCCGGGGGCGAGGCCGGTCACGGTCGCAGCCGCGCACCTGGCCGGGGCGGACCGCATCTTCCGGATCGGCGGGATGCAGGCGGTGGCCGCGATGGCCCTGGGGACCGGGGCCGTTCCCCGGGTGGACGTGATCGCAGGTCCGGGCAACCGCCACGTCCAGGCCGCGAAGGCCGTGGCGTTCGGCCGGGTCGGGGTGGACCTGATCGCGGGTCCGACCGAGGTGGTGGTGGTCGCGGACCACACGGCGGACGCGGACCTGGTGGCCGCGGACCTGCTGGCCCAGGCGGAGCACGACGTGGAGGCGCGGGCGATCCTCGTGGCCCTGGACCCGCGCCTGGCCCTGGCGGTCCCGGCCCGCGTCGAGGCCCGCCCGGGCGCGCTTCCGACCGCGGACGTGGCCCGGGCCGCGTTGGATCGGGCCGGGCTCGTCGTCCGCGTCGAAGACCGGGCCCAGGCCGCGGACGTGGTCAACCGCGTGGCGCCCGAGCACCTGGAGGTCGTGGTCGAGGACCCCGAGGCGTTCCTCGCCGAGTGCCGGCACTTCGGGTGCGCCTTCCTGGGGCACTCGACGTTCGAGGTGCTGGGGGACTACGTGCTCGGGACCAACCACGTCCTGCCCACGGGCGGGGCCGCGCGCTTCACGGCGGGCCTGTCGGTGCAGTCCTTCCTGCGCTTTCCGTGCGTGGTCCGCACCGGCCCACGGGACCTCGCGCCCCTGTCCCGCGCGGCCGCGACCCTGGCCCGGTCCGAGGGCCTCCACGCCCACGCCCAGGCCGCCCTGGCCCGCCTCCGCGACTGACGGGGTTCCGTTTCCGCGGGACCGTTCGTCGTGAGCCTAGAAAACCCGTCAATTTCCGCAACCATCCGAACTCACATCCATGGGACCGACCTGGGGGCCGAACCGGACGGAGGGCCGGACGTCCCGGCGGGCAAGGACGTAGGCGCGCCGGGCGAGGACGACGCGAGCCCGGGGCCGGCCGAGGACGGTTTTGAGGCCGACAGGGCTGACGCGCTCGTCCCGGGGGGGGGAAGGCTGGCCGTGCGCAGACAACTCGGAGTGCCTTGGCGGCTTCTGCATCGAGACGCCCGAGGGGACCCTCTGCCAGTCGCTCGGTCGCAACGAGCGCGTCGGGTCGCCCGCGTGCGTGCCCG
>DYKK01000160.1 GCA_020722625.1 Anaeromyxobacter dehalogenans | reverse complement strand
GAAGTGTCTTGGCCCGTTCGATCTTGTTCATCTGGGCTCGCTCCTCCGAAAACTGTTAGGCGGCTCCGAAAATCGTTAGCCAGACCGATTGTACTCCGAAAATCGTTTGGATGGTCGTTTGGACCGACAGACCCGCTAGCGACGTCCCGTCAAGTACGACACCGGCTTCGCGGACCCTGACGGATGAAACCGACCCCTTGCCCGCGGGCAGTGTCCGCGCGTCCAGAGTCGCGGCGAGTTTCTTCGTCGTTCGCAAAGGGGATGCGCGGGGCCGGGCCGCTCAACGCTTGAGCGGGGGCAGCGGCGCGTCCAGGGCCTCGCGCAACGCGCGTCCCAGCTCGCGGACGGTGTAGGGCTTCGACACGACCGCGCAGAACCCGTGGCGCGGATACTCCGACATGATCGGGTCGCTCGAGTACCCGCTCGACACGATGATGCGCGCCTCCGGGTCGAGGCGTCTGAGCAAGGCTGCGGTCTCCACGCCCCCGAGCCCGGCCGGGACGGTGAGGTCCACCACCACCACGTCGAATCGCTCGCCGCGACCCCTGGCCGCCGCGTAGAGGTCGACGGCCTCCTGACCATCGGCCGCCGTGGCCGTCTCGTACCCGAGGTGACGCAGCATCTGCTCCGCGACCGACCGGACGAGGGGCTCGTCGTCCATCACGAGCACGCGGCCGCGGCCGCGCAACGCCTCGCCCTCCGGCGCCGCGGTCGGGGCCGGCCCGCCCTTCGCCGCCGGCAGGAGGACGTGGAACGTCGCCCCGTCACCCGGCCGCGACTCGACCGAGATCGACCCGCCGTGATTGCGCACGATCGAGTAGCTCGTCGCGAGCCCCAGGCCCGTCCCGCCCGGCTTCGTCGTGAAATACGGGTCGAAGATCCGATCGAGGTGGGCCTGAGGTATCCCCACGCCCTGGTCCTTCACGGTGATCCGGACATGGTCCGGGCCGCCGCCGGTCGCCGGGACGTTGGCCGCGGACACGGTGATGGTGCCCCCCGTGGGCATCGCCTGGTCGGCGTTGAGCACGAGGTTCTGGATCACCTGGCTGATCTGGCCCGGATCGACCTCGACCGGCCGCAGGTCGTCCGGGATGAAGAACTCGCAGCGCGCGCGGGACCCGCGCAGCACGAAACTCGCCGAGTCCACGATCAGCTCGCGGATCGACGACGTCTTCTTGATGGGCATCCCACCCCGCGCGAAGGTGAGGAGCTGCAGGGTCAGGTCCCGCGCGCGGACCAGGGCCTTCTCGGCCTCGACCAGGCGTTCGTTGATCGGGTCGGCCGGCGTGGTCATCGCCCTGGAGAGCGAGACGTTGCCGAGCACGCCCGTGAGGATGTTGTTGAAATCGTGGGCGATCCCGCCCGCCAGGATCCCGACCGACTCCAGCTTCTGCGCGCGCAGCAGCTCGCGCTCCAGGCGGCTGCGCTCGGTGGCGTCGTGGTACACGAAGACCGTCCCGATGGTGCGGCTCTCGCGGTCCCGGATCGACGACGCGGTGACGGCCACGATCCGCTCGGTCCCGTCGCGCGCCACGAGGACGTACCGCGCCCCGGCGTCCGCGTTCCGGCCCGACGCGAGGACCTGGGGCACGGGGTCGCCGATCGGGGTCCGCGTCTTTTCGTCGAGCGTCTCGAAGACCTCCGCCAGCGACCGGCCGTTTGCCTCACGGATCGACCACCCGCACAGCGTCTCGGCCACGCGGTTCATCAGCGTGATCCTGCCGGCGATGTCGGTCGCGACCACGCCGTCCGCGATGCTGCGCAGCGTGATGGCGTGGCGCTCGCGCTCCTCGGCGAGCGCGGCCGCGACGCGTCTCCGTTCCTTGCGCGTCCGTGCCTCCTCCAGCTCCCGCCGGATCGCCGGCCCCAGCCTACCGAGGTTGTCCTTCATGATGTAGTCGGCCGCGCCGGCCCGCATCGCCTCCACGGCGGTCGCCTCCCCGATCTGGCCCGAGACCACGATGCAGGGGAGATCGGGGGCCTCGGCGCGGACAATCGCGATCGCCTCGAGCCCGCCGAAGCCGGGCAGCACGTAGTCGGTGATGAGCAGGTCCCACGCGCCGTCGGCGAGCGCGGCCCGCAGGTCAGCCTCGTTGTCCACCCGCCGGAAGGTGGGGTCGAAGCGCTCGGCGCGGAGGCGGCGGACCAGCAACAGGAGGTCGTCCTCGGAGTCCTCGACCACCAGCACGCGGAGAGCGTCCATGGTTCACACCGCAGTCAGGTCGGGCGGCTTGTTCAGAATGAGCCAGTACAGGCCGAGCGTTGACATCAACTCCACGAGGCTGACGAACGACACCGGCTTGACCAGGTAGGAGTTGGCGCCCAGCTCGTACGCCCGCTGGATGTCGGGGTCCTCCGCGGAGGAGGTGAACACGATCACGGGCAGGCGACGGAGGCCCGGCTGCTCGCGGAGCCACGCCAGCACCTCGAATCCCGACATCCGCGGCATCTTCAGGTCCAGGATCAGGACGACCGGCGCGGGCCCGGGACCGGGCTCGCCCGAGGCGACGGCCGAGAGGTAGCTCACGGCCTCCTCGCCGTCTTTCAGGCAGACAATCGGGTTCGCCAGGTTCGCCTTGGCCGCGGCCCGCTGGATGTTGAACCGGTCGTCCTCGTCGTCGTCGACCACGAGGACCGGCGCCCAGCGATTTTCCTCCATGGCCTATCCTCCCCCCGTTCGCTGAAAGTGATCCTAGCACGGGGCGGCGGGCAGCTCAATCCAGAAACGGGTCCCCTGTCCCGCCTCCGACTCGAGCCCTGTACGGCCGCCCATGTGCTCCATGCCGCGCTTCACGATGGCGAGCCCGACGCCGGTGCCCGGGTAGGCGTCGGCGCCGTGCAGCCGCTCGAACAGCCGGAAGATCCGCTCGTGGTACTGCGGCTCGATGCCGATCCCGTTGTCCTCGATCCACAGACGAACGCCTCCGTCCCGGGCCTCGGCGCGGACCCGGACCCGAGGGGTCGTGCCGGCGGCAACGAACTTCACGGCGTTCGAAAGGAGGTTCACGACCACCTGGAGAAGCGTCGCGTGGTGTCCGACGACCCGGCCCAGCGGGGCCTCGACGGCGACCTCGGCCCCCCTGTCCGCGATGACGGAGGCGAGCTGGCCGCGCGCTTCCTCGACGACCCGGTCCAGGTCCACGGACGCGAGCTCCACCTCCTTGACGGCGACGCGGCTGTACTCGAGGAGGTCGCGGATCAGGGCGTCCATCCGGCGGCTCGCCTCCACCACGCGGCGCAGGAGGTCCTTCCCGGCGTCGTCCAGCGCGTCCGGGTAGTCCTCCTGGAGCGCACTCGCGAACGTGTGGATGCTCCTCAGCGGCGCGCGCAGGTCGTGGGCCACCGAGTACGCGAACGCCTCGAGCTCGCGGTTGCTCGCCTCCAGCTGGCTGGTGCGCTCCGAGACCCGACGCTCCAGCTCGGCCGTGTGGCGCTCGATCTCGCGTGCCATGCGGTGCTGCCGGACGGCGAGCGCGACCAGCGCCGCCACCTCCTGCACGGTGTCGTTGTCTTCCGGCGACAGGTCTTCCCTGCGATGGACCCCGACCGTCAGGCAACCGAGGAGCAGGTCCTCGGCCCTCAGGGGGAACGAGACCGTCATCCGCGCGCCGGCTGCGGCCACCGCCCGAACGCTCGAGGGAAGCCCCGTCGTGTCGCCGGCGATGCCCATCTCCACGGGCCGGCCCGACGCGAACGCGGACGCCAGGGCCTCCCCGTCACGGACGGCCTCGACGACGCCGATCCCCGGGCCGTCGGCCCAGGGGGGGAGGGCCGCGAGCAGCGAGGAACCCCGGTGGTCGTCGGTGCAGTCGGCGACGGCCGAGACCACAGAGGGCACGAGCGTCGCGAGCCCCTCCAGCGCCCTGCGGGCGATGACGGGGAGCGACTCGGGTTCGAGGATCGCGCGGTCGATCTCGCGCAGCACCCTCAGGCGCTCGGCGTATCGCCGCTGGGACCGTTCGGCCTCGTCCCTCTCGGCCTGCCTCTGCTCGACGACCCGAAGGACGTTGTTGAAGCTGCGCGTCAGGTGGACGACCTCCCTCGCACCACGCTCCGTGAGCCGCGTGGACCAGTCCTCGGTCGAGGACACGACCTGGGCGGCCCTGGACAACCTCAGGATCGGCGTGGACACGACCCTCTGGAACACGAGCGCGAAGACAACCGACAGGAGCACGAGGCCGGCCCCCACGCCGGCCAGCCACAGCAGGTAGGCCGCGATCCGGCGGTCGAGCTCGGCGGTCGAGGCCCTCAGGTAGATGGTGCCGAACCTCTCCCCCTGGCGCACGAGGGGGCGGTACACCTCGACGAACCCCGGCTCGACGACCACCTCCTCGCGGATGTCGCCGACGAGCCGGTCACGCACCCCACGCCGCTGGGCGTCGGACCGCACGAAATCCGAGAAGAGGTCCCCCGTCGCGTCGTAGAGCGCGACCGCCTCGATGTGCGCGCTTTCGCGCAGGCGCGCGAGGTTCTTCGCCGACTCCTCGTGGGTCCCGAACGCGAGGTCGGCGACGCTGTAGTCGCCGACCGCGGACGCGACCTGCACCAGGGTCTCGATGAGGTCACGCCGGAACGACTCCACGGCGTGGCGCGCCGTCACCCAGAACCCGATCCCGAGGAGGACCAGCGCGGTGATCAGGATGACCCCCGAGATGATCCAGCGGATGGAGATGGCGCGAAGCCGGATCACAGGCCTCCTTCCGCATCCACGATGGTCGAGAGCCGCAGCAGGTTCGAGCTGAACACGAGCCCGCTCGCCTTTGCCGCGGCGGCGTTGATCTCGAAGCCGACGCGGTTGCCCTTGCGGACGAGGTTGATCAGCACGCCGGCCCGCGCGAAGCCCGGCGTGTCGGCCACGGTCAGGATGGGCCGTCCTCTCGTGCGCGCGAGGACCGCGGTGAGGCCGTCCGGGGAGCAGCGCGCGATCCACACGACGTGGCAGTCCTGGACGCCCGCCGGGGTCGCGAGCCAGCGGACCTCCACGGGCCTGCCCTGGATGCGGCGCGTCCGCACGACCTCCTCGAGGACCGGGCCGACCTCGTCGGTCCCGAGGATCCCGATGACGAAGGGCCGTTCGGCCCCCCCGAGGGACCGCTCGGGCCAGTCTATGAAACGGCAGAACCGCTCGACCAGCTCGGCCTTGACGCGGTGCTCGTCGGCCACCGTCGAAGGCTTCCCGGCCACGGATGCCGCGACCAGCAGCGCCGCGAGACACGAGACCCGCCCGAGCCGTGCGGCAGGCACCCCCACGCCGTGCCTCCTACTGGAAGTTCCAGGTGTACGAGATCCGCCCCAGGAACTCGCGCGAGGGTCCGGGCAGGGGGGCGTGACCCCCGTCGTACGGCTGGACGAACGGGACGTCGACGTCCAGCAGGTTGAAGACCCCGAACCCGATGTCCAGGCCCTTCAGTCCCAGGTCCCGGTAGGTCAGGTACAGGTTGAGGATGACCGAGGGGTCGAAACGCCGGACGAGCCTGTTTCCGGCCGCGTCGGTCCCGGCCATCCCGAACCGCTCGGTGGTGAAGATCAGCGAGGGGCTCACGCTGAAGTGGTCGCTCACGTGCACGGCGCCGACCAGGGTCACCTTGTGCGCGGGGAACGCCAGGAGCAGGTCGGACCGCCCGGGCACGTCGTAGAGGTCCACCTCGTTCAGCCACCGCGGCGAGTAGAACGAGTACGAAAGGTTCATCCAGACGCGGGGGTGCCGGACCTGGAGCGTCGCCTCGGCTCCAAACGAGCCGGTCTGGCCGAAGTTCGCGTATTCCTCCACGGTATTGCCGCCCTCGTCAACGGACGAACGGTACACGATCGGGTCCTTGATCCTCGTGTAGAACCCGTTCGCGGTCAGCATCACGTGTTCGCCGAGCGCCGCGCCGAGCTCCAGCTCGAACACCAGGGTCCGCTCGGGCAAGATCCCCGCGTTGATGGCGAGGTTCTGCACGCTCGGGGTGCGGAACGCCATGGCGAACAGCCCCTTGGCGTGGAACCAGTCCACCTTCTTCGTCAGCGCGGCGCGGGGCACGAACGCGTGGCCGAACTGCGTGTGGTGCTCGTACCGCGCCCCCGCCGTGGCGTTGACCCAGTCGTTGAGCCACACGACCTGGGTCATGGCCGCGACGTCGCCGTACTCGACGGACGTCTCCCCGTTGCTGTACAAGCGCTGCAGCCCGACGACCTCGGTGTCGTTCAGCCCGTGGCGCTCGCCGTACCCCTCGACGGCCGCGAGCACGTTGACGGAGTCGAGAGGATCCCAGGAGAGGGTCAGCCCGCCCGTGTAGCGCTGGTTGTAGCGGTCGCTGTACACCTCCGACGCCTTGTCGGTGACGCGCCACGGTTCCTGGTGCTTGAACGCGAATCGGGGGGTGAGCGTCGCGCCTTCCGCGACCTTCCATGCGTAGCGCGCCTCGGCGAGGTACGCCGGGAACGTCTGGTCGTACGCCTGGGACAGGACGGGGCCGAACCCGTCGCGCGTGGTGATGTGGTACTGGTCCATCAGGAACCGGACCTGGAGCCCCTTGTATCGGATCGCGGCATCGAGGAACCCGGGATCGAGAGACGAGGCGCCCGCCATGCCGTATGACCCGCCCGCGTCGTCCGCGTACGTGCGGTCGCTCCGGCTGCCGGTACCGAAATAGGCGCCGATGCTCACGTCCATGCCCTCGACGCCCTCGACCGGGCTCGCCACGAGGAAGCTCGCGGTGGCGTGACCCGTCGCGCCCGCCATCCGCCCGTACGAGAAGGACGCACTCGCGCCCTGGAAGTCGTCCGGGGACCTCGTGATCACGTTGATCACGGCCAGCTCCGCGAACCCCCCGTAGATGACGGACCCGGGCCCCCGGATGATCTCGATCCGCTCGACCAGGTCCAGCGGGAAGTGGTTGCCGAACTGCGTCGTCGAGTAGTCGAGTTCGTTCATCTCCTGGCCGTCGACGAGGAGGAGCACCTTGCCCTCGTGGCCCCAGATGCCCCGGAACCCGACGCCGACCGCGCCCTCCACGTCCACGCCGAACGCGAAGCCGGGGACGAGCGAGAGCGCCTCCATCAGGCCGCGCGCGCCCGATTCCTGGATCTCCTGGCGCGTGATGACCGTCACGATGCCCGGGGTGTCGCGGACCGCCTGCGGCTTCGACGGGGTCGCGATGGCCACGGGGACCTCCAGCAGTTCCTCGAGGGTCATCTCCTCGATGGGGCGCCCGGCCTCCCCTTCCTGGGCGAGGGCAGCGGGACACGCGAACCCGGTCGCCAGGAACGCCATCGTTGCCGCGTACCGCGACCCTGCCCTCCGCGGTTGCATTCGACCCCCTGAATGGCTGGATTCTAGCACACCCTTTTCCGCCCCGAAAGCCCCCCTCCGCGAGCCACCGTGCCGGCCGGGTGTTGCGGGCCGGCTCGGCGACGCGGCAAGGTCAAACCTCCACCGTCCGCCCGCCGACAGGGCCTTTCATCCACAAAACGAGCCTTCGAACCAACTATCCCAAAGGGTCTGGAGGATGTCAACGAGTTTCTTCGCAAAAGTCCGGCATCCGGGGTCCGGGATCCGGGGTCGCGTTGCACGTGGCCTCGTCGTCCCGCCCCGTCCCCCGCGACCGACGTTGTCCTGGCGCTGACACTGACACTGACACTG
>DYKK01000159.1:4556-7632 GCA_020722625.1 Anaeromyxobacter dehalogenans | reverse complement strand
CCCACGACCGCCCGCCGGAGGATAGAATACCGGATTGCCGCACCCCATCGTCACGGGCGTGCGGGGGCCTCGCCCGCGCCCACCGGGACAGACCGGCATCGCAAGCCCAAATCCGCCATCAATTTTCGCAAGTCTTCGAACATACATTTGATCTGGTTCGTTTCATTTCACCACCCTGGAGCCGCGACTTGCAAGTCGCGGCCACCACGAGACCGCGACAAATCAAGGCGTTCCGTCGTTCTTCCGAGATCGGGATGGCGGATCGAGGGCAAGGTCGTCGCATCGCGCCCCGGTTGCCTTTGTCCGGGGATCGTGGATAATCCGGCCCGTTCCCTCCGGCAGGAGGTCCCCGTGTTCCGGTCCATCATCCCGAAAGACGACCGGTTCTTCGACAAGTTCGACCACATCGCGGACCTGACCGTGCAGGCCGCGGAGGTCCTCAAGGCCATCATCGGCGGGGGCGACGACGTGGAGCGGCTCGCCCGCAAGGTCAAGACCCTCGAACACGAGGCGGACGAGGCCGTGCACGCCACCATGGAGCACCTGCACCGCACCTTTGTGACGCCGCTCGACCGCAGCGACATCCACCGGCTCGCCATGCAGCTCGACAACATCCTCGACCTGACCGACGCCGCGGCCTCCCGCATCGCCCTGTACCAGCCCAAGGGGGTCCCGGAGGAGGCCCCGAAACTCGCGCTCGTGCTCCTGGACAGCGCCGGGGTCGTGCGCGAGATGGTCCGCCTCGTGCGCCGGATGAAGGAGCAGGCGGACCGCATCCTCGAACTGAGCGTCGAGGTCAACCGGCTCGAGAACGAGGCCGACCAGATCCGGCGCTCGGCCATGGCCCGCCTCTTCCGCGAGGAGGGCGACGTCTTCGAGGTCATCAAGTGGAAGGAGATCCTCGAATACATCGAGGGGGCCACGGACCGATGCGAGGACGTGTCGGACATCCTCCAGGGCATCGTCATCGAGAACTCGTGACATGGACGCGTTCGTCCTCGCCATCATTGCGCTCGCGCTCGCCTTCGATTTCCTGAACGGGATGAACGACGCCGCGAACTCCATCGCGACCGTGGTCTCGACGCGGGTGCTGTCCCCGCGCACGGCCGTGGTCTGGGCCGCGTTCTTCAACTTCGCCGCGGCCTTCCTCTTCGGGGTCCACGTGGCGAACACCATCGGCAAGGGGATCGTGGACCCGAGCGTGGTGACCGCCCCGATGATCCTCGCGGCCCTGGTCGGGGCCGGGGTCTGGACGTGGGCCTGCACCCACATCGGCCTGCCCATCAGCGTCTCGCACGCCCTGGTCGGCGGGCTCGTCGGAGCGGCCGTGGCCAGGACCGGCGGGACGCAAGCCCTCATCGCCTCGGGTCTGTGGAAGGTCGGGGTCTTCATCGTCGTCGCGCCGCTCATCGGGCTCGTGCTCGGGTACGCCTTCTTCGTCGCGGTCCTGTGGGTCTGCCGCCGGGCGTCCCCGCGCAGCGTGGACCGCTGGTTCCGGCGCCTGCAACTCGCGTCCGCGGCGTTCTACGCCCTGGGCCACGGCGCCAACGACGCCCAGAAGACGATGGGGATCATCACGGTGCTCCTGTTCAGCACGGGGCACCTCCACCGGTGGTTTGGAGTCCCCCCGGGCGAGTTCCAGGTCCCGTGGGCGGTGATCGGGGCGTGCTACACCTTCATCGCGCTCGGGACCCTGGCCGGGGGGTGGCGGGTGATCAAGACGCTCGGGATGCGCGTGACCAAACTGCGGCCGGTGCAAGGGTTCTGCGCCGAGTCCGCCGCGGCCGCCTCGATCCTCCTGTCGTCGGTCGGCGGCATCCCGGTCTCGACCACCCACACGATCACCGGCGCGATCATCGGCGTCGGGTCCACGACCCGCGTGTCCGCGGTCCGCTGGGGAATCGCCTTCCGCATCCTGGCCGCCTGGGTCCTGACCATCCCGACCACGGCCCTGGTCGCGGCCGGGGTCTGGTACGTGGTGGCGCTCCTGCCCCTGCCGTCGGGCCCCCCATGACAGCGATGTCAGGGTGCCCCCGGACCGCCGGGGGCGTTCTTCGATGGAACCCCTGGATTGATCGCCAAAAACGACCTGGCATCCCTCTTGCACTAGATGGGCGCCGGGAGGTTTGAAGTCGGACCCCCAGGTTGGTAGAATGGCATCACGAAGGGGAGGTTGACCATGAAGAGCCACCAGACGTTCCTGAAGGTCGTGGCCCCGCTCGGGGCCCTGCTCGCGGTCGGAATTCTGACCGGGCAGTCCAAACCCACCTGCTACCCGACGCCCCCCGAACCGTCCTACGCCTGCGTGACGCCGCAGGACTGCGAGGGCCTGCCCCACGTGATGTGCGTGGGCGAGTGGCAGTGCGTGCAGGGCGAGTGCCGGTACGAGTGCGGACAGACCCCGGTGGGTTGCCACTCGGATGCGGACTGCCCCGAGGGCCAGCACTGCAGCGTGTCGGACGGCGACTGTCAGTCCGACCCCAGTTGTCCCATGTGTGATGTCTGCTACGGCGAGTGCGTGCCCGACAAGCCGGACTGCGTGCAGAGCGGCTGCTCGGGCGAGGTCTGCGCTCCCGAACCGGTCTTCACGACCTGCCTCTGGAAGGACTGGTTCGCGTGCCTGAAACTGACCCGGTGCGGGAATTTCGGGCCGGACGGCACGTGCGGCTTCGAGCCCAACGATGCGTTCCTCGACTGTCTGGCGCAACTGAAGCCCTGCGAAGCGGACGCGGACTGCCCCGCCGGCCTCGCGTGCGTGGACGGCCGGTGCGAGAAACCGGCCCCCATCGAGTGTCAGAGCGACGCGGACTGCCCGGAGGGCTTCTACTGCGAGGTCGAGGCCGTGTGCCCGCCCTGCGTGGACGAGGACCCGGCCTGCCTCGCTCCCTGCTCCCTGAAGGGCGAGTGCAAGCCGAAGCCCGAGCCCGAGGGGTGCCGGAGCGACGCGGACTGCGCGTGGTACGAGTACTGCCTGTTCCCGGACTACCTGGAGGGGCGGAAGGACGACGGAAGCGCCGGGGGAGGCATCGCCTGCTGCCCGCCCAACGCCTTCTGCGCCCCCGAGATCCCGCCGTGC
>DYKK01000159.1:0-4456 GCA_020722625.1 Anaeromyxobacter dehalogenans | reverse complement strand
AGGCATCGCCTGCTGCCCGCCCAACGCCTTCTGCGCCCCCGAGATCCCGCCGTGCGGCGAGGGGGTGTGCGTCCTGCAGCCCGGCTACTGCTGGTCGGACGCGGACTGCGGCCCGGGCGGACACTGCGAGGGCGTCATCCCGCCCTGCCCGCCCGGGGCTGACTGCTTCGCCGCGGAGCAGCCCGGCAGGTGCGTGGCGGACGAGCCCGCCTGCCGGCCGGTGAAGCCCGAGACCCACGGGCCGTGCGAGATGGAACTCGGCTGGATCTTCGACGGGGTCGCGTGCGTGCTCGAGTCCGGGTGCTCGTGCGAGCCGGACTGCGGGGCCTTCTTCCACACCCTGGAGGACTGCGAGGCCGCGTGCGCGGGGCCGCTCCCCTGCCACGACGACGCGGACTGCCCGCCCGGCCAGGTCTGCATCTGGTCGGGGGGGTGCCCGCCCTGTGACTGCGACCCCGCCGCGGGGAGCGATTGCGTCTGCCCGGCGTGCATGCCGCCCGAACACGGGTTCTGCGTGCCGGCCGGGTGCGCGTCCGACCAGGACTGCGACGACGGGGACGAGTGCACGCTCGACCGGTGCGTGAACGGCGCCTGCGAGCATGAGCCCCTGCCCGGGTGCGGGTGGTGCACCGAGGACAACGACGGAGACGGCTACTTCGGAGGCTTCTGCTACCCCAACGATTGCGATGACTTCGACGCCGCCATCCACCCCGACGCCAAGGAGGTCTGCGACGGGCTGGACAACGACTGCGACGGCGAGGTGGACGAGGACGGCTGCGGCGCGGAATGCAAGACGGACCAGGACTGCGCGCCGTACGAGTTCTGCGACGACGGCCGGTGCCGGCTGCCGCCGGGCCTGTGCTGGTCCGACGCGGACTGCCCGAAGGGCGAGCACTGCGAGGGCGCGATCATCTGCCCGCCCGGGGCGTACTGCTTCGTCGCGGACCAGCCCGGCAAGTGCGTGGCGGACTCGTACATCGCCTGCACGAGCGACGGCGACTGCCCCGCGGGCCAGGTCTGCGACACGAGCGAGTGCCTGTCGTGCTGCCCGGACCTTCCGCCTGGAGAGGCCTGCATCGCGATGTGCTGCGGCCGGTGCGTGCCGGGCCCGGCGGGCTGCCAGTCCGACGACGATTGCCCCGTGGGCCAGTACTGCGCCCAGAAGCTCGACTCCGGCAGGAACCTGGTCGGCTCGTGCGCCCCGCTCCCGGAAGACAAGTGCGTTCGCGACGAGGACTGCGGCGAGGGCGGGATTTGCGAGTTCGGGCCGTGCCCGCTGTGCTTTCCCTGCCCCTGCTTCGGGACCTGCGAATACCAGTTGAAGTGCAAGGCGGACTCGGACTGCCCGAAGGGCTGGTTCTGCAAGATGGAGACCGTGTGTCCGCCCTGCGTGGACGAGAACCCGCCTTGCGAGATGCCCTGCTGGGAGGAAGGTCGCTGCGTGGAGGGCTGCTACACGGACGCGGACTGTCCGGACGGCTTCCAGTGCAACGTGCTCAAGTGCGGCGACGCGAAGTGCCTGGGCCCGTACGAGTGCGTGCCCGCCCAGACCGAGTGCATCCAGAGCGGCTGCTCCGGCGAGGTCTGCTCCACCGAGGTCCAGGTCACGCCCTGCTATTACCTGCAGTGGTTCGAGTGCCTGGCCTACACGCGGTGCGGGAACTTCGGCCCGGACGGCTCGTGCGCCTTCGAGCAGACCCCGGATTTCGTGAAGTGCCTGTCGAAGTACGGACTCTGACGCGGCCCCCTCCGCCCTCCCCCGTTCCCGCGAAACCGATTGCCTTTTCCCCCGCCCTGTAGTAGGGTCCACCGACGTTTTTCGAGGGGTCCGAAATGGCCGAGGACCAGACCGGAACCATCGTCCGGGTCAACATAGAAGACGAGATGCGCTCATCGTATGTGGACTATGCGATGAGCGTCATCATCGGGCGGGCCTTGCCGGACGCGCGGGACGGGCTCAAGCCGGTCCACCGGCGCGTCCTGTACACGATGCACGAGACGGGCAACCGCCACAACGCCGCGTACAAGAAGAGCGCGCGCATCGTCGGCGACGTCATGGGGAAGTACCACCCCCACGGCGACGCGGCCATCTACGACACCATCGTCCGGATGGCCCAGGACTTCAACATGCGCTACACCCTGGTGGACGGCCAGGGGAACTTCGGGTCCGTGGACGGGGACGCGCCCGCGGCCATGCGCTACACCGAGATCCGCATGGAGCGCCTGGCCGAGGAGATGCTTGCCGACATCGAGAAGGACACCGTGGACATGGTGCCGAACTACGACGGCTCCCTGAAGGAGCCGGTGGTTCTGCCCACGCGCGTCCCGAACCTGCTCGTGAACGGCTCGGCGGGGATCGCGGTCGGGATGTCCACGAACATCCCGCCCCACAACCTCGCGGAGGTCGTCGCCGCGACCATCGCCCTCGCCCGCAACCCCGAACTGACCGTGGACGAACTGATGGAGTTCCTGCCGGGGCCGGACTTCCCGACCGGGGGGTTCCTCCAGGGGCGGGCCGGGATCCGCGAGGCGTATCGGACGGGACGCGGTACGGCCAAGATGAAGGCGCGCATCCAGGTCGAGGAGAAGAAGGGCGAACGCACGGCCCTCGTCGTCACCGAGATCCCGTACCAGGTCAACAAGGCGCGGCTCTTGGAGCGCATCGCGGAACTGCACAAGGACCGGCGCATCGAGGGGATCCACGACCTGCGCGACGAGTCCGACCGCGAAGGGATGCGCATCGTCATCGAACTGAAGAAGGACGCGGACGCCCAGGTGGTCGAGAACCAGTTGTACGCCCTGACGCCCCTGCGCTCGACCTTCAACGTCATCCTGCTGGCCATCGTGCGCGGGCGGCCGAAACTGCTGGACCTGCGGGAGGTGTTGTGGGAGTTCATCGCGCACCGCAAGGACGTGGTGACCCGGCGGTCGCTGTTTGAACTGCGCAAGGCCGAGGAGCGCGAGCACATCCTGCTGGGTTTTCAGATCGCGATCGACCACCTGGACGAGGTCATCGCGCTCATCCGCGCGTCCCGGGACCCCGAGGAGGCTCGCACGGGCCTGTGCGAGCAATTCGGGCTGTCCGAGGCCCAGGCCCGGGCGATCCTGGACCTGAAACTCGAGCGCCTGACCCGCATGGAGCGGGACAAGATCCTGGACGAACTGAAGGAGATCCGGCGCGTCATCGCCCGCCTGAAGGAGATCCTCGGGTCCGAGGCGGTCCTGATGGACGTGATCGTCGCCGAGCTCGAGGCCCTGCGCGACCAGTACGGGGACCGGCGCCGCACCGAGATCGTCGAGGACGAGGGCGACCTGACCTTCGAGGACCTGATCCCGGTCGAGGACATGGTGGTCACGGCCTCCGCTCAGGGGTTCATCAAGCGGACCCCGGTGGCCCAGTACCGCAGCCAGCGCCGCGCGGGCAAGGGCAAGGCGGGGATGGCGGTGCGCGAGGAGGACCACGTCACCAAGATGTTCGTGGCCTCGACGCACACGCACGTCCTGTTCTTCACGAGCAAGGGCCGCGTGTTCGCGCGGCGGGTCTATGACATCCCGCAGGGGACGCGGCAGAGCAAGGGCCGCGCCCTCGTCAACCTGCTGAGCCTCGCCGGGGACGAGAAGGTCCAGGCGATCCTGCCCGTGCCGGCGTTCGCGGACGGACATTCCCTGGTCTTCGCCACGCGCAAGGGCCTGATCAAGCGCACCAATCTGACGCTGTATGCGAACATCCGCTCGAACGGGATCGCGGCGATCAAACTGGACCCCGGGGACGACCTGATCGCGGTGCGCCTCGCCACGCCCGAGGACCAGGTCCTCCTGTTCTCGCGGGAGGGCAAGTCCATCCGCTTCCCGCTGTCCGAGGTGCGGTCGGTGGGCCGGGTCGCGCGGGGGGTGCGGGGGATGCGGCTGAAGCCCAAGGACCACGTGGTCGGGATGGAGGTCCTGCAACCCGGAAGCCAGATCCTCGCGGTGACGGAGCGCGGCTTCGGCAAGCGCACGCCCGAGGAGGAGTACCGCGTGCAGGGTCGCGCCGGGACCGGGGTGCTCGCGATGCGGGCCAATCCCAAGGTCGGCTTCGTGATCGGGATGCGCGCGGTCCAGGAGACGGACGAACTCCTGCTGACGAGCGACCGGGGGACCATGATCCGCATCCGGGTCTCGGAGATCCGGCGCACCGGCCGCGTGACCCAGGGCGTGCGCCTGATGAACCTTGACCGTGACGAGCGCCTCGTGGCCCTCGACGTCCTGGCCGAGGAGAACGGGGACGACGAACCCCCGCCGCCCGAAGGCGCGTGACCGCGCGGGCGATCCGTCCGCGCGGCGCGGCGGCGTCTTGCGAGGCACGCCACAGCGACACGACCCGGCCCAGGGGCACGTGGGAGGGGCGGAGCAAGGGGTCTACGCGGGCCTGGTCGAGGAGCGCCAGGGTCGCGGACCAGGACAGGCCCAGACCCGA
>DYKK01000158.1 GCA_020722625.1 Anaeromyxobacter dehalogenans | reverse complement strand
CTTGTCCACCCCGGCCAGATTCACCGCGTGGAGGATGCGGCGGGGTCCGCGACGGAGCATCTCGACGTGCATCGGGACACCGGGGTCCACCTCCAGCAGAGGGGTCGTGAAGTCCTCGACGGCCGTCTGGATGACCGCGAGCGACTCCGCGTCCGAGGTCCGCAGGAAGGCGAGCCCCGGGCTGCCGCGGCACGTCCGCGCCACACCAGACCCCACGGCGCGGTCCGCGCAGGGCTCCGGCCCCTCCGCGAGCAGGGACGCCAGGACCGACACCGGCCGGGTCAGGCCGCGCTCGTCGAGCGTGCCCTGGTCGCTCCCCGTCATCACGAGGTGCCCGCCCGCCCTCACGAAGGCATCGAGCGCGGCGGCTTGCTCGTCCGACACCGCGAGGGGGTCCGGGAGGAGGAGCAGGTCGTATCCGGTCAGGGACGTGGAGGGGAGGCGGCCCGCGGGGACGACATCGAACGGGACGTGCAGCCGCACCAGGGCCTTCACGAGGCCCCGGTATTCCCCGAGATAGGGGGCCCGATAGACGCTGTCGTCCTGGTCGGAGGTCCACCACGCGAGGTCCGGGTCGGGCCGGTTCCAGGTCGCGAACAGCGACACTCCGCAGTATTTGTTGTCCGCGGGGCCTTGCCCCAGGACGCAGGGACCGTCGCGGTAGTCGCGCGAGGCCGAGGAGTGCACGACGGCCACGCGGGCCGCCGACGTGGATCGAAAGAGGTCGTCCTCGTGGCGGCGGATCCAGCCGAAGACGCGCGCACGGTAGTCGTGTCCCACCGTGGTCGTCATCTCGGGGATCTTCAGTTCGTACGGGCAGACCTGCGCGGCCAGGGCCTCGGCGAGCACGGCCTCGGCGTCGTCCGGCCGGTCCCCGTACGTGAAGGCCCAGGCCGCGCGTCCCTGGTCCACGCCCCGCCCAAACTTGAACATCGCGATCAGGCTCGCCCAGTCGTCCTCGTTCGCGTGGAACATCGCGTTGGTGTCGGAGAGCGCGTCCACCTCCCAGACGTGCCAGTACCCGGCGTCCGGTCCCGCGAAGGAACCGTCCAGTCCTTCCAGCAGGGCCGCGTTGTAGTCCATGGTCACGGTTTCGACCACCAGCTGGAACCGCGGATTGACGGAGCGGGCCGTGGCCAGCACGTCGCGCAGGAACTGGTCCACTTCACGATGCCTCCAGTGGACCCACACGCGCCAGGCCGGGTCCAGGGCGTCGAGGCTCCCGCCGGCCGCCTTCAGGCGCGGGATCTCGTACCCCGTGTCCTGGCGGAACTTCGCCTGGTCCAGTTCGTGGTAACAGGCCCACTTTCCCACGATGTCGTTGAAGAGGGGGACGTCCAGCCACACCCCGTCCACGCCGGTCTGCGCCACCTTCCGGATGCGCTCGAACAGGTAGTCGCGATACCCGGACAGGTGGCACATCCAGGCGCTCTCGGCGCCGGGGTCCACCCAGAAGACCTTGCTGCCATAGAAGACGTTGGGCGCGAAGCGGGTCGGGTCCTGTTCGTCGAGGCCCAGCTGGACCCAGTCCGGATGGTCCTTGTACATCGAATGCTCGGCCGTCTCCCCGTCCGCGGTGATGACTTCCAGGCTCGGATAGTACCAGACGACCTTCAGGTTGCGCTCGTGCGCCAGTTCCGAGAAGCGTCGCATCATGGCGAGTTCGCCCTCGAAGTCGGCGTCCGTCAGGTACTCCGAGAGGCTCGAGTCCGCCTCGACGACCGTGACGTTTTCCTGAACGAGGCGGTTCAGGATGGCGACCCACTCGGTCTCGTCATCCCGGCGGTCCAGGGCGGCCCCACCCACCGTGGCCACCGACGCCCAGTCCGAGGGGGGAGGCGGTCCCACGGGCGCCGTCTCGGGGAACTGGGAGCATCCGTGCGCCAGGACCACCCAGGCGACCGCTCGGCTCCAGCGCATGTCGTCATCCCCCTCCCATCCGGGCCATCCCGGTCTCCGGTCACCCACCCACCGCCTGCTCCTTGGGCAGACAGCACTTCTTGTACTTCTTGCCGCTGCCGCACGGGCAGGGGTCGTTGCGGCCGACCTTGGGTCCGGTCGGGCGAGGGGGGGCGCCCCCGGAGGTCGCCGGCGCCGTCTGGGGGCCGGCGGGCTCGCCCGGCAGGGTCCCGCGGCCGTAGTGCATCGCCACCTGCCGCCGGATGCGGTGCATCCGCTCCAGGTCCAGGTCCTCGCGGACCTCGACGCGGAAGAGGGTCTGGACCACCGTCTCGTTGATGAGGTCCAGCAACTGCTTGAAGAGTTCGAACCCCTCCTTCTTGTAGAGGACCTTGGGGTCCTTCTGGGCGTACGCCTCGAGGTAGATCCCCTCCTTGAGGTGGTCCATCGCGTAGAGATGGTTCTTCCAAAGTTGGTCAATCGCACGAAGATATCGTTCGCCCTCGTAGGCCCGCCAGGAGGCCACGACCCCCTGGCGCACCTTGTCGCGGTCCGCCTCCCAGGCCGCCTGGTCGAATTCGACGCCCTCGAGGTCCACAGGCGGCGGAAGGCGCGCGTCCACGAGGCGCTGGATGATCTCCCGCTCCTTGCTCTCGTAGGCGTCCTGGAGCAGGCGCACGAAGCGCTCGGGCGCGGCGGCCGCGTCCGCGCGCAGCGCCTCCACGTCCACGCGCACGCGCAAGGACCCCTGGACTTCCTGGGCGAGCCCCTCCCAGTCCCATTCCTCGGGGTTGCGGGCCTCGGGGCAGAACCGGTCCAGCAGCATGTAGGCGTACTGTTCCACGGCGGCGAGGACCATCTCGTGGACCTCCGCCCCCTTCAGCACGCGCCGCCGCAGGTCGTAGATCGTCTGGCGCTGCTGGTTCATCACGTTGTCGTACTCGAGCAGGTTCTTGCGGATCTCGAAGTTGCGGGCCTCCACGCGCTTCTGCGCGCCCTCGATGGCCTTCGTCACCCAGCGGTGCTCGATGGGCTCGTCCTCGGGGACGTTCAGGCGCTCCATGATGTTCTTGATGGTGTCCCCGCCGAAGATGCGCATCAACTCGTCCTCGAGGGACAGGTAGAAGCGCGACGACCCCGGGTCCCCCTGGCGGCCCGACCGCCCGCGCAACTGGTTGTCCACGCGCCGGGACTCGTGGCGCTCGGTCCCGATGACGCGCAGGCCCCCCGCGGCCAGGACCTCCTCGCGCTCGTCCGCGCACTGCCCGCGGAACTTCTCGACGAGTTCCCGGTACTTGTCGCTGTCCGCGGTCTCGGTCAGGGCGCGGGCGAGGGCCTCGGGGTTCCCGCCCAGGACGATGTCGGTGCCGCGCCCCGCCATGTTGGTCGAGATCGTGACCGCCCCCTTGCGGCCCGCCTGGGCGATGATCTGGGCCTCCAGGGCGTGGTTCTTGGCGTTCAGGACGTTGTGGGGGATGTTGTCGCGCTTGAGCAGGCGGCTGACCAGTTCCGACTTCTCGACGGACGTGGTCCCGACCAGGACCGGCTGGCCGCGCCGGTAACAGTCCTCGATGTCCGCGAGGACCGCCATGAACTTCGCGCGCTCGGTCTTGTAAACCTGGTCCTCCTGGTCGTCGCGGATCATGGGGCGGTGCGTGGGCACGACCAGGACGTCCAGGTTGTAGATGCGGGCGAACTCTTCGGCCTCGGTGTCCGCGGTACCCGTCATGCCCGCGAGTTTCTTGTACATCCGGAAGTAGTTCTGGAAGGTGACGGTCGCGAGCGTCTGGTTCTCCTCCTCGATCCGGAGGCCTTCCTTGGCCTCGACCGCCTGGTGAAGCCCGTCGGACCAGCGCCGGCCCGGCATCTTGCGGCCCGTGAACTCGTCCACGATGACGACCTTGCCCTCCTCGATCACGTAGTTCACGTCGCGCTTGAACAGGGTGTGGGCCTTGAGCGCCTGATAGACGTGATGGACGAGTTCCACGTTCTCGCCGTCGTAGAGGTTCTGGACCCCCAGGCGTTTCTCGACCTTGTCCACGCCCGACTCGGTCAGGGTCACGGAGCGCGCCTTCTCGTCCACGACGTAGTCCTCGTCGCGGCGCAGGATCGGCACGATGGCGTTGACCTTGTAGTAGATGTCGGACGATTCCTCCGCGGGGCCGCTGATGATGAGGGGCGTGCGCGCCTCGTCAATCAGGATCGAGTCCACCTCGTCCACGATGGCGTAATGGAAGCACTTGCGCTGGCCCTCGACCGCGCCGAAGTCGTAGGTCCGGTGCACCATGTCGCCGAGGCCGAACTTCATGTTGTCGCGCAGGTAGTCGAAGCCGAACTCGTTGTTGGTTCCGTATGTGATGTCGCAGGCATAGGCCTCCTGGCGCTCCCGGTCGGTCAGGCCGTGCACGATCACGCCCACGGTCATCCCGAGGGCCTGGTAGATCGGCCCCATCCACTCGGCGTCCCGCTGGGCGAGGTAGTCGTTGACCGTCACCAGGTGCGCGCCCATCCCGCGCTCGGGGTTCGAGGGGTCCGGCTCGAGGGCGTTCAGGTACAGCGGGAGCGTGGCCACCAGGGTCTTGCCCTCGCCGGTCTTCATCTCGGCGATCATGCCGCGGTGCAGGCCGATGCCGCCCATCAACTGGACATCGAAGTGGCGCATCCCCGTGGTGCGGCGCGAGGCCTCGCGCACCGCGGCGAAGGCCTCGGGCAGGACGGCGTCGAGCGATTCGCCTTCGTGCAGGCGGCGGCGGAACGCGGCGGTCAGGCCGCGCAGGTCGTCCTCGGACAGGGTCTCCATCCGGGGCTCCAGGTCGTTGATCGCGGCGATGATCGGGCGCATCCGCTTCAGGGTGCGCTCGTTCTTCGTGCCGAGGATCTTCTTGAGGATGTTCATCGTGCGGGTTCTCCGTGCCTCCCTTCCGGTCGCGGGAGGGATGGAGTGTACCATAATCACCGGATCCCCGCCCTGCCAGGGCGAGGCACCCTGATTCGCCGCCTCGACGGCGGCGAATCAGGATTTCGGATTTCGGATTTCGGATTTCGGATTGAAGCCGCACACCCGCTGCCGTGAGATGGTGGGGAAGAAGGATCCGCGTCCAAGCCAATAGGTTGTGGGGCTTGTGAAGTCTGACGGTGAATGTGGGACGCCGCCTTCCCGGCGCTCCGCCCGCCGGGAAACCCTGATAAGATCGCGCCGGGAGCCGGGGAGGGCGAACGATGCAGGACACGACCAGCGACCGGACAGGGGAGAGGGTGGATGCGGAGGCCGAGGCCCCCGAGCGCCGCGGCGCGGAGGGCGTGATCTTCGATATCGCGCGCAAGGCCGTGGCCGGGTCGGTGCGGTCCATCCTGTCCTCCGAGGACGGGGTCAAGGCCCTGATCGGGGCGATCGTGCCGAAGGAGGTCGGTCAGACCGTGCTGCGCGAGGTCGCGACCCTGCGCACCGAAACCGTCCGCGCGGTCGTGGCGGAACTCGGGCGGTTCTTGGAGCGCCTGGACCTCGCCTCGGAGGCCCAGAAGGTCCTGTCCGGGCTTCGCTTCGATGTGCACGTGCGCGTGGAGGTCAGCCCGAAGGACCTCCCCTCACCGGCGGCGGTCGCGGTTCCGGCGGAGCCCCAGCCAGACCCCGGCGAGAAGGGGCGCCAGTCCCCACGCCGCCGGGGCCGCGGCCGAGGCCGCGCACCCTGAGCCCCCGCCCGACGCCGGGGGCGGCTCCGCGCTCCCCGGGTCCTGCGAGGTCCCGTCCGCATCCTGCAGCCGGGCGTCTTCCCCCGGCGGGACATCCCCCGCCGGCCCCGAGTCGGGCGTCGTTTCCGCAGGCTGTTGTGCGTCCTCGCTCGGGGAGCCGGGGTCCTCGCCGGCGGCGTCCGCGGCCTCCACGCCCTCGGGCCCCGGCTGGACCGGGCGGTGGGCGCGCGCGTGAGGCGACCGGGCCGCGACCCCGGCCGGTCGCTCCGGCAGGAAGCGCAGGATCCAGTACGCCGCGTGCAGGTCGCCTCCCGGGTTCAGGCCGGCCCCGCCCCCGCCGTTGACCACGAAGGGGTCCGACCGGGCGTCGAAGTTGGACGGCGGTCGGATGGACGGGTCCAGGGGCTCCGTCGCGATGGGGTGGCCCCCGCGGTTGGTCTCCTTCTGGAGCGTGAGCACCGTCTTCCCGTCCACGGCCAGGCACTGGCCCGCCGCGAGTTCCGCCTCGTCGCAATTGTTCCGGGCCTCGTCCGTGTAAGGGTCCAGGGTGAAGGCCTTCAACAGGGCCGCGGCCTCGGCCGCGCGGGCCGGGTCGGTCCCGGTCGCGGTCATGGCCTCGTACAGGGCGAGGAAGTACGGCTGCTTCAGGCGCCGGGCCGCCTGGATCACCCCCGGCGCGTCCCACCAGCGCCTTTCCATGTAGTCCCGGACCGGGGCCGCCACCGCCTCGTCCGCCTCGAAGTAGAGGTTCAGGAACAGGGCGATGGCCATCATGTTCACGTTGGAAAAGTTCGTCTTGGCGCCGGCGTACAGATAGTCCACCGCGGGCGAGTCCTCGCCCCGGGGGATCAGACCGAGGTAGTCCCGGTTGCCCAGGAGTTCGCCGTACAGGAACTCCTCGGATTCCGCATCCCCGCACACGTGGGAAAGCCCCTTCACGATGCCCAGGCCCATCAGCAGGTTGAAGACGTTGATGTTCGGGGACCCCGGCGGCAGGTACATCCCGCCGTCGAAGCCCAGCGGGTTCAGGTCGTGGTACTTCGTGGGCCGCCCGTCCGCGTCCATGATCACGAGGTCGTACAGGTACTCCTGGCCGTCCAGGGCCGTGAAGGGAACCTTCACGCGCAGCCCGGCACCGATGGCGCATGCGACGTCGCGCAACCGCTGGACCAGGGCCGGGTCCACATCCGGGTCGTCCGCGACCGCGTCGTACAGGGTCGCCATCGCCGCGACCCACCCGACTAGCTGGTCCTTGGAGCACGAGTCCTCCCAGAACCACAGGCCCTCGGGCAGGACCCCGCCCGAGTTGTCGGCCCGGTCCGTTCCGTTGTTCTTGGGGTCGGGGGGGAGCGGATTCCCCTGGTCATCGAACAGGGGGACCAGGTTCGGAGTGACGTGCGGGAACGGAGGCTCGCCCTCGTGCAGCGGCTTCAGCAGCATCACGCCGCGCGCCACGCCGTGGGGGATGCCCGTGATCACGTGGACCACCCACAGGGTCTCGATGGCCTGGACCACGGCCTCGCGCGCCTCGGCCAGGACCTCGGGCGGCGCGCCCTCGGCCTTGAGCGCCAGGTAACGAAACGCGGTCCCCGGGCTCGCCCCTCCCCCCCGCAGCCCGATCCCGGCCGGGCCCTCGTACTCGCCCACGACCTCGTAGGGGTGGACCCCGCTGTACTCGAGGAGCGACAATCCATTCCCCTGGTCGAGCCACTCTCGCAAGAAGTCCGGCCCGTACGGCTCGTTCAGGCGCGAGACCGTCAACCCGATTCCGAACGGGAAGGCGTGCAGCCCGTCAAACAGCCTCGTGTGGCGGCCCATGTGCGCATCGAGCGCCGGGTCCGCCCCGGGCTCGAACACGGTTTTCGCCGGCGCGGCCCCGACCCACGCGACCACCGCAATCCCCGCGATCCACCTTCCTGCCATCATCCTCGGTCCCTCCGCAGTGCCCGATCGGATTGTACCGCATGGTCGTTACACGACGTGCCGCGAATTGGAGTTCGCGACTTCCAGGTTCCCCTGGAGACGCGAGCGGGGCCCCATCTCCCAGCGCGAAGCGCTGGGGAG
>DYKK01000495.1 GCA_020722625.1 Anaeromyxobacter dehalogenans | reverse complement strand
GTCCGCTCCCGAAGACATCGTCGAACCTCAGCAGGACCTGTCTCACGTCCGCGGCAGGGGGTGTTCCGGCGACGCTCAGGGTCGTCGCCTTGGAGTGGTCGGCATCGGGCGCCCCGGCGTCCAGGAAGGTGTCCACGGTGCCGGCGTACCCGTCCTCCCCCTGACGGAAGGTGAGAACGGCCGGGCCGATCTCGCAGGTGCCGTTGCCGTGGCTGCAGACCTGCCCCTGCGGACAGGTCTCCTCGTGGATGCACCCACCTTGCGCCGGGTCGCAGGCGTCGGCCGTACAGGCGATGCCGTCGTCGCACGAGGCGGGCGGTCCGCCCACGCAAGAACCGCCGGTGCAGGTGTCGCCGGTCGTGCAAGGGTCGCCGTCCTCACAGGGCCCGGACCGCTCGGTGTGCTCGCACCCGAGCGTGGCGCTGCACGAGTCGTCGGTGCACGGGTTGCCGTCGTCGCACAGGACGCCGTCCGGGGCGTGCACGCACTGGTCGTTCGCCTCGTCGCACGAGTCCGCGGTGCAGTCCAGCCCGTCGTTGCAGTCCGGCGGGGGCGTGGGCTGGCACATCAGGACCCCCTCGTTGCACACCTCCGTCCCGTTGCAGAATCTGCCGTCGTCGCAGTCCGCATCCCCGGTGCACGCGGTCGAGGGCGGTGCATAGACCACCGTGAGCCTCGGACGGTCTTCGATCGTCCCGTGCTCGCTGGACAGGACGCTGACGCCGTCGCTGGAGCCGGGCCTGAAGACCCATCCTTCGTTTGCGGCGGGGTCCGCCAGCCAGGCCTGGAGGCTCCTGGTGACGTCCAGGTTCACGGTCCCGGCCGCGATCGGGGTCGGCCCGACGGGGTCCCCGTACTCGTCCGCCTGCACCCCGGGGTCGCCACCGAAGCCGTTCCATGTGGCCGTGGCCTCGTCCCACGGGACCAAGACCTCGCTGACCGTGCCCGGCACGTCGCTGCCGTCCTCCGTGACGAGGGTCAGGGTGGCCGACACGATCGTGGCCCCCGGCGGGACCTGGCCCGCGCCGTCTCCGAAGAGATCGGCGAACTTGAGCAGGCCAACCTCCTGGGACGGGGCGGGGTTTTCCTGGTCCCAGCGCCAGTACCAGTTGCTCCCCATCGGGGTGTCGGGCTGGTCCTGGCTCAGGTAGGTATCCTGCGTCCCGGTGTAGCCGCCCACGTCCTGCTGGAACGTGACC